>CAUSUG010000197.1:0-4215 GCA_963534765.1 uncultured Oribacterium sp. | reverse complement strand
ATAATCCTCCTTGTTATTAAACATAGTCGAAAGTTATTTCGAACAGGAGGAAAAAATGAAAAGAATTTTAAGCACTTTGACAGTATCCGCATTGGCCGTATCTATGTTAGCTGCATGTGGCAGCAGCAATGCAGGAAAGACAACTACCGCAGCTGCTGAGCAGAAGGAAAGTGCAAAGGCAACAGAGAAGGCGATGGAAGGAACCAAGGCCGCTGTAGAAGAAATGAGCGGAGACTTCAGCGACAAGAAGGTTGGCGTATGTATCTATCAGTTCTCTGATAACTTCATGACTCTCTTCCGTACAGAGCTGGAAAATTATCTTGTATCCAAGGGATTCAAGAAAGAGAACATCAAGATTATGGACGGTGCTAATGACCAGGCTACACAGACCAACCAGATCGAGAACTTCATCACCGATAAGGTAGACGTTTTGATTGTTAACCCTGTTAACTCTTCCTCTGCTGCTACCATCACCGATAAGGTACAGGCTGCCGGAATTCCATTGGTTTACATCAACAGAGAGCCGGATCAGGACGAAGAGAAGAGATGGGAAGAGAAGAACTGGGATGTAACCTATGTAGGATGTGACGCTCGTCAGTCCGGAACCTTTCAGGGAGAGATTATCGCTTCCGTTGGAATGGATAAGCTGGATATGAACGGCAACGGAAAAGTTGACTACATCATGATCAAGGGTGACCCTGAGAACATCGATGCACAGTATAGAACAGAGTTCTCCGTTAAGGCATTACAGGATGCCGGCATGGAAGTAAACAAGTTAGACGAGCAGGTTGGTAACTGGGATCAGGCTCTTGCACAGTCTTTGGTTGCTAACGCATTGGCAAAGAACGGTAAAGATATCGAGGTTGTTTTCTGTAACAACGACTCCATGGCTCTCGGCGCATTACAGGCTATTCAGGCAGCAGGAAGAACCGTTGGAAAGGATATCTACCTGGTAGGTGTTGACGCTCTTGAAGAGGCTTGCCAGAACGTATTGGCAGGAACACAGACCGGAACCGTATTTAACGACTTCCTTACACAGTCCCACGCAGCAGGAGATGCAGCTATCAACTACCTTAGCGGTAAGGGAAATGACCACTACATCGGTTGTGACTATGTAAAGGTTACCAAGGACAACGCACAGGATGTATTAAATCTCTTAAAGTAATAAGATTTGCAGGAAAACTTTTTCAAAGCATGGATTTTCAGGAAAATGGAGATTTGCTAAAGAAATAGGAGCAGAAAACATTTTCCCAATACAGAACGAATTTGGGGAGTGCAGATGCATTGTGTATTTGCCTCCCCGATTGTTTTTCATTCTAAGAGTAGTGTGAAGAAATGGAGGAGGAAATGGCAGAGTATAAGTTAGAAATGAAAAATATCTCCAAATCATTTCCGGGTGTAAAGGCCCTAGACCAGGTGCAGCTGTCCGTTCGTCCCGGAACGGTGCATGCCTTAATGGGAGAAAATGGAGCCGGAAAATCCACCCTGATGAAGTGCCTGTTCGGCATTTATAAGATGGATCAGGGAGAGATTTATCTGGATGGAAATAAAGTGGAAATCAACAATCCTGATGATGCTATGCTGCACGGTGTAGCCATGGTGCATCAGGAATTACAGCCGGTGCTGGCTCGTTCCGTATCGGAAAATATGTATCTGGGACGTTTCCCGGTGAAAAAAATCGGACCGATTCAGATGATTGACCATAAGAAGATGAATCAGGATACGGAGAAGTGGCTGGCCGAGCTTGGTTTGTCTTACAATGTGAAGGCACCTCTGTCCTCTCTTTCTATCGGACAGATGCAAATGGTGGAGATTGCCAAGGCGGTTTCCCACGACGCCAAGGTCATTATCTTCGACGAGCCTACCTCTTCTCTTTCCGATAAGGAAGTAGAATTCCTCTTTAAGGTTATGGGAGATTTGAAGAAGAAGGGCGTAGCCATGATTTACATTTCCCATAAGATGGATGAAATCAAGCGGATTTCTGACGACATCACCATCATGCGTGACGGAACCTATGTAGGAACCTGGCCCGCAGAGGATATGACCACCGAGCAGATTATTGCCAAGATGGTGGGTAGAGAGTTAAGCAATATTTATCCGGAGCATCATCACAGCATTGGAGAAACCATTATGGAGGTGGAGGATTTGACCTCTATCCATGAAAAATCCTTCCGGGGAGTTTCCTTCTCCATCAAAAAGGGCGAGATTCTTGGCTTCGGCGGACTGGTAGGTGCCCAAAGAACGGAGCTGATGGAAGGAATCTTCGGTATCCGTCATTTGGCTAAAGGAACCATCAAGGTTCACGGTAAAGAAGTGAATATTAAAAGACCGAGAGATGCCATGGATGCAGGCATCGGTATGATTACCGAGGATCGGCGGGGAAACGGTATTTTCGGCTGTCTCTCCATCAAGGACAATGTGGGTGTTTCGATTTATAATAAGTATTTAAAGGCAGGAATTATGCTGGACCATCCTTCCATTAACAAGGTGGTGGATGACAATATCAAGCGTCTGTCCATCAAGACCCCCAGCATGAAAGAGCATATCGGAAATCTTTCCGGAGGAAACCAGCAGAAGGTAATTATTTCCCGCTGGCTGGCCAAGGACCCGGATATTCTGATTATGGATGAGCCTACGAGAGGTATTGATATCGGGGCAAAGCATGAGATTTATGAAATCATGGAAGAGTTGGCAAAACAGGGCAAGGCGATCATTATGATTTCTTCGGAAATGCCGGAGCTTCTGGGTATGGCGGACCGTATCTGCGTAATGTGTAACGGAAAGCTCACCGGAGAGCTGAATCAGCAGGAAGAAATGACCCAGGAAAATGTAATGAACTTTGCTACGATGTTTTAGGGGGAAAGAAAATGGAAAAGACACAAAAACAAAAATTAACGGATTTTCTGATTAATAACGGCGTTATTATCGTTATGTTCATTCTGGTGATTTACACAGGATTAACCACAAAGAACTTTTTGACCGCGGATAACGGAATGAACCTTCTGGCAAATATGTCCTATCGTTTAGTTATTGCCTTAGGAATTGCGGGCTGCGTTATTACCGCAGGTTGTGACCTTTCTGCAGGACGTATGATCGGATTCGGTGCCTGCCTTGCAGGAACTCTTCTGCAAAAGGCGGATTATTCCGGACGTTTCTTCCAGTCCGAGCCCTGGGCTTCCATGGGAAATGGATTTTTATTAAAGATTACGCCTATGAATCCCTTTGTGGTTCTGCTTCTGGTAATGTTGATTTGTGCTCTCTTCGGCACCATAACCGGTTGGTTTATTGCCTACCTTTCCGTACCACCTTTTATTGCTACTCTGGCAATGATGGAGATTATCTACGGTTTAGGACTTTTGTATACTAATGCTACTCCTTTGGGAGGTTACATTGAGTCCTACACCATCTTCTCTACCGGAAAATTCTTGGGCTTAAGCTATTTGATTTGGATTGCTCTTTTGATGGCAGCTCTGACCTGGTTCATCTTCAACATGACCAGACACGGAAAATATATGTATGCTATCGGTGGAAACCCACAGGCGGCAGAGGTTGCCGGAGTTCCCGTAAATCTTACATTGGTGATGATTTATGCAAAGGCGGCAGCATTCTACGGCATGGCAGGCTATATGCTTGGTGCAAAGGCAGGAGGAGCTTCCGTAAATACAGGACTTGGTTATGAGATGGAGGCAATCGCAGCCTGCGCTCTGGGCGGTGTATCCGTAACCGGAGGACGAGGCAAGGTATCCAGTGCCTTTATCGGTGTGGCGGTTTTGGAGCTTTTAAAGACCGCATTACAATACCTTGGTGTAAGCCCCAATGCACAGTACATCGCCATCGGTATCGTAATCTTCATTGCCGCATCCTTGGATATTCGTAAGTACCTGACAAAGAAGTAAAAAAGAAGTAAAAGTGTCAAAAGAGCTTAGACCGGAATGGTCTTAGCTCTTTTTTCTTCTAAAGCAGATGTCTAAAATAAACGAGCATAAGGTATCAGACATCTCTGAAATAAACGACTTTGAGGAATCATCATACATAGCTAAACGGAGAGTACCACAAGGCACCATATTACATGGTATTGTATGGAAGCTATGCTATAAACTGTACTATCAAAAAAAGACTGCTTGAGATAAACCATTAAATGTCTATAATTATGATATAAGATTAAGTATATGGTGGAAAAGATATAAAAGTATGATAAAATAAACTTCAATATAG
>CAUSUG010000196.1:0-4233 GCA_963534765.1 uncultured Oribacterium sp. | reverse complement strand
ATACTTGTGCTTGCGTTAGTATTTATTGAGATAGTCCTTGTTTTTTTCCTTGTCCCACTTGGAACTGCTCCAAATCCCTGAACCATAGAGCAGTGAAGAACTGTAAGAATTCCAAAGCTGAAGCGATTGATGCAGTATGGGCCTGTAAAAGGGGCAATCTGAGCCCGTCGGTACTTGCGAAAAACACAGAAACTGTGTTTTTCGCTTAGTATCCGCTACGAGGCGAGGTTAGCGAGAGCGTGCCCCACTTACAGGTCCATGCTGCATCAGAGCGTAGCCCTTCATTGCTTATAGTTCTTCGCTACGAGGCTTCCACCTTGATTCGTTTGGAAAAACCCTCTATAATACGCCTTGTGCTTTAATCGAGCTTAAGAATAGAGAGAGGGAAGAAAATGTGGTTAATTGCAGGATTAGGGAATCCGGAGAAAAAATATGTGGGCACAAGACACAATGCCGGTTTTGCAGTGATTGATGTGCTTTGTAAGGAGCTGGGAAATCTGTCTTTGGAAAGCACAAAATTTCGTGGTGCCTATACCAAGACCAGAATCGGTAGCGAAGAGGTACTTCTTTTAAAGCCCCTAACCTATATGAATCTTTCCGGGGAATCCATCGTGCCCCTGGCCCAGTATTTTAAGATTCCCAAGGAGCAGATTTTGGTGCTCTCCGATGAGATTTCCTTTGCCCCCGGAGACATTCGCATTCGGAAGAAGGGTTCTGCCGGAGGGCATAACGGGCTGAAAAACATTATCGCCCACCTGCATAGTGAAGAGTTTCCCAGAATCCGTTTAGGGGTGGGTGCCAAGGGAGAGAAGGAAGATCTTGCCCACCATGTGCTTTCTCCATTTTCCAAGGAGGAACAGGCGGAGATGGAAGATGCCTATGAGAGAGCGGCAAAAGCCTGCATTGCCATTGTGGAAAAGGGCATAGACCAGGCTATGAACGAGTTCAACCAAAAGAAGAAGGGAAAGGAAGAGGCTGATGCATAATCTGGAAAAAATGCCGGAGGAGGGCATTCTTCTACCGAAAAATCCGGCGAGTAAAACCCGGATTTTTTTTGAACTTACGGAGGCTTTGGAAAAGAAAGAGCCCTTGTTTGTGGAGGGAATTTCTGACTCCCTAAAGTCTCTTTTGGCTCTTTGCTTTAGGGGAAAATGGATTCTTTACCTTTGTAAGACGGAGGAGCGGGCAAAGGAGATTTTGCAGGATGGGAAAATCTTTGCGGAGAATTGCCTGCTTTTTCCGGCGAAGGACTACCTTTTTTATAAGGCGGATACCAGAGGAAACTATATCAGCAGGGAGCGAAGCGAGTGTCTTAGACAGTTGGTGGAGGAGGAAGAGGGTGTGCTGGTGACCACTCTTCCGGCAATGCTGGAAAAGTTGGAGGGAAAAAATGCCTTCCGCCAGGCTGTGTTTACGGTGCAGCTGGGACAGACTCTTTCTCTGGAGAGTTTGCAAGACAGTCTTCATTCCCTTGGATATCAAAGGGTGGACCAGGTGGAGAGCAGAGGAGAGTATTCCCTTAGGGGAGGAATCCTGGATGTCTTTTCCAACCAAATGGAGGAGCCCCTTAGAATAGAATTTTTTGATGATGAGGTGGACAGCCTTCGGTATTTTTCTTTGGAAAGCCAGCGTTCTTTGGAACAGGTGGAGGAAGCCAATATTTATCCGGTGTCCGAGCAGGGAAAGCCCTCTTCCTTAAAGGCTTTTTCTCTTTTGGATTATCTTCCTAAGGATTGTCTTGTGATTGTGGATGAGCCGGTGCGGGTTTTGGAAGAGGGAAAAAGGGTAGAGGAGGAATTTATCGCTTACTTTTCCCAAAGGGCTGAAGCGGAAGCAAATCAGGAGAAGGATCAAAGGCCATTAGACCTTTTCTCTGTGAGGACTCTCATGGAGGAATGTGCTTCCCGCCCCATTTTTTTCTTTTCAAGCCTTGGAGGACTTTCCGAATGGGGGGAGGTCTTTGAAAATCCGCTAAAATCTATTTCTGTTGAATGTAGAGAAATCCCCTTTTACGGCAAGCAGTTTGCCCAGTTTAAGGGGGATATGGAAAAATATAAGAAGGAGAAGGTTCGGATCTCTTTGTATTCTCCTTCTCAAAGCAGAGCATCCCGTCTGGCGGAAGAGTTAAGAAAAGAGGGGCTTTCCGCCTATTGTCCGGATAGACTGTCCGAAGACAGGGAAGAGGGAGAGGATACGGAAAATGCGGGAAGCATAAGGGTATTGCCCCAGTATCTTCGAAAAGGCTTTTATTTGCCTAAGGAAAAGCTTCTGGTAATGACGGAGCAGGACCTATATGGGCAAAGTCTTGCAGGAAGAAAACGCCGGAAGAAAAAGCAGGTGGAAAGTCTCCATATCGGTTCTTTGACGGAGCTTCATAAGGGAGACTATGTGGTGCATGAAAGCCACGGTATCGGCATTTACGAGGGCATTGAGCGAATCGTAACGGACGGCGTCAGCAAGGACTATTTAAAGATTCTCTACGGAGACGGGGGGAATCTGTATTTGCCGGTAAATAAATTGGACGGTATTGAGAAATATGCCGGAAAGGAGGCGAAGGCTCCGAAATTAAATCGTTTAAACGGTTCAGAATGGCAGAAAACCAAGTCCAAGGTTAAGGGGGCGGTGCGGGAAATCGCCAAGGAGCTTTTGGCTCTCTATGCCAAGAGGCAGGAAGAGAGAGGCTACCCCTTTGGAAAGGATACGGTTTGGCAAAGAGAATTTGAGGAGGCCTTTCCCTACGAGGAAACCGGAGATCAGCTTCTGGCTATTGAAGCCACCAAGGAAGACATGGAAAGTGAGAAAATCATGGACCGCCTGGTCTGTGGGGATGTGGGCTACGGGAAGACGGAAATAGCGCTGCGGGCAGCCTTTAAGGCGGTGCAGGACTCCAAGCAGGTGGCCTACCTTTGCCCCACCACCATTTTGGCCCAGCAAATCTACAATGGCTTTGTGGAGAGAATGAAGGGCTTTCCGGTGGAAGTGGGAATTCTCTCCCGTTTTCAGAGTCAAAAGGAAGTCCATAAGACCCTGGAACAGCTTGCCAGCGGACGAATTGATATCTTAGTGGGAACCCACAGATTACTTTCCAAGGATGTGCATTTTAAAAATCTGGGGCTTCTGGTGGTGGATGAGGAACAGCGCTTCGGGGTACAGCATAAGGAGCGCATCAAGTCCTTAAAGGAAAATGTGGATGTGCTTACCCTTTCCGCAACTCCTATTCCCAGAACTCTCCACATGTCTTTGGTGGGAATTCGAGACCTTTCCATCCTGGAGGAGGCTCCCATGGACAGACTTCCCATTCAAACCTATGTAATGGAAGAGGAGGAAGGCACCATTCGGGAGGCCATTTCCAGAGAGCTTCGGCGAAACGGTCAGGTTTACTATGTGCATAATCGGGTGAAAAGCATAGAGGATACGGCACTTCGCCTGCAAAAACTGCTTCCGGAGGCGCGTATTGCTTATGCTCACGGGCAAATGGGAGAGAAGGAGCTGGAAGAAATCATGCTTTCCTTTATTGCCGGAGAAATAGATGTACTGGTATCCACCACCATTATCGAAACCGGACTGGATATTCCCAATGCCAATACCCTGATTATTCAAGATGCGGATAAGATGGGGCTTTCCCAGCTTTACCAGATTCGAGGCAGGGTGGGAAGATCCAACAGAACCTCCTATGCATTTTTACTTTATAAAAAAGGAAAAAGCCTTACGGAGGAGTCGGAAAAGCGCTTAAAGGCTATCCGGGAATTTACGGAGCTGGGCTCCGGAATTCGTATTGCTTTAAGAGACCTGGAAATCCGCGGGGCGGGAAATGTATTGGGAGCAGAGCAGCACGGCCACATGGAGGCGGTGGGTTATGAGCTCTATACCAAGCTGCTTCGCCATGCGGTGCTTTTGGAAAAGGGAGAAAAGCAGGAAGAGGAGGACTTTGAAACCCAGCTGGATGTGGATTTGGACGCTTTTATTCCGGAAAATTATATGGAAAATGAGGAACAGAAGCTGGAGGCTTATCAAAAGATTGCTCTTTTAAGCAGTGAAGAAGAGAAGATGGATTTGGAGGATGAGCTGACAGACCGTTACGGTGATCTGCCCTATCAGGTGGAAAATCTCTTCCAGGTGGCAAGCCTTCGAAATCTGCTTCATAAAATAGGGGTAACGGAGTGCAAGATCAAGAGGGGAGAAATTCACTTTTTATTCTTCCCTAAGGCGAAAATCAATACCGCTGCCATTCCT
>CAUSUG010000195.1:0-4293 GCA_963534765.1 uncultured Oribacterium sp. | reverse complement strand
ATAAAGTCCTTTGTCGATAATCCTGACGGCACAAGATAGTCCCAAGAAAAGAAGAAAGGCTCTCCCTCCGGATGAAAAATGCCGTGCATGGTTTTTAATCTTTCGTAGCCGTTCATAGAGTGGGCACTTACACCAAGCACCTTAAAATTGTTTAACATATCCGTTTCAATGCGGTTAAGCCTTGCCTTTGCCGCATTCATATTTTCCGCTTCCACGCTGAATGTTACGAATTTCAGCTTTACAAGACCGTTGTTTCCTTTGGAAAGCTGCTCGGAAAGCATTTTTTGATACTCGCTTCTTATGGACTGAAAGCCATCATCACGCATCGGAATTTCAATTGCGGTCTTTGCTTCTCCGCGGCTTCCCTGATTGATAAAGGAAAGCTGTACATCCACAGAGGAATCAAAATAGTTTAGAAAGTCGCACCAGTTTTCAAAGATAGCGGTTTTCTCGTCCGCTCCTGCAAGCTGGTAGTTTATGTCGGAAAAAGCAATGCATTTGCTGTAGCGGTTTTCCGTTACCTTGCAGATCCCGTCCGGGTGCATTGAAATGTAGGGTATGCTCTCCTGCGCAGAAGAAGCCTTTTTATCCGGCTTTGCTTTTCTGATCAGCTCCGCAATCTGTTTCTTTTCGCTTCTTGTGAGCTTCCTTTTATTTTTTACGCTGTTTTTTTCCTTTGTTTTGTCCTTTAACAATATGAAATACCTCCTTTTCAAGTTTTCTCTGCTTTATTAACAGGGCATAATAGTTTCTCGTCCTGTATGGACGCTCTTTCTTTCTGATAAACTTTGTCTGCACGATGTGTTTCAGGATGACCTCAAGGGACTGTCCGTGCTTTTCGTGCATGGCAAAGAGGAAAAAGGGAAGCATGATTAAAATCATGAAAAAAGCTGCAAGGCTTGTTCCTGTGCTTCCCTTCAGGAGAAAGAAAACAGGCAGCCCTAAAATTAAGGCTGCCGTAAAGCAAATGATCTGCCTTTTTGTCAGGTTAAAGGCAACCTTTGTCTTAACCTTTGTTAAGTCCTTCGGTACGGGTACATACGCCATAAAAACCTCCTTTCCGCTAAAGCGTTATACTGCTTTTTACTTCATTTCCCCATATATCCCAGCCGGGACTTTCTTTCCTTGCAAAAAGTTCTATTTTAGGAAGATCTCCCATAAGGGCTGTGATTTTTTCTCTTGCCGCATCCGGCTTTTTGCTGTGTGCTTCAACGGGGCTTATGATAAGCTGGTGGATATTTGCAGCCTTCCTTTTGGGATGACCTTTCGTTGCAAGCAGGCAGATTTCCGCGTTTCCTCTTGTCCAAAAGCCAAGCCCGTAAAACCATGTGTCTGCTTTCCTGTTCGTTTTCAGCCATACGAAAGCAACCGTCTTATACTGAAAGCCCCATGCCTTGATAAGCTGCAGGGCTTCTTTTAGCTGTGGGAAAGTAGCCCATAAAAAAAGTACGCAGTCCTTTTCCGCAATTTCAGAAACGGGAAGCACACAAAGTTCCTCTATGCTCATGGTGGGGTAGTGATTTTCTGCTGCGCCCTGTACCTTACTTCTTTCGTACTTCCACGGCGGATCGGCATAGATAATGCTGTATTTTTTACTGATTGTTCTGATTCCTCCTTTCCATTAAGGGCTAATGTGCCCCGAAAATTGATTTTGAAATAGCACTTGATTTTAGAAGCATAAAGCAAAGCAGCACGGTATATGCCGCAAGGGAAAATATCGCGGTATGCAGGTTATCCGATATAGTCATGCCCTTTACCAAGACGGCATAAATTCCGACGCATACCATGATTAAAAAGCCCTGAAAACCAAGTGCGAATAAACTTTTAAGGTAATTGTTTCCGATCGATCCCCATTCCTTATTTGTCATAGTGGCAAAAGGAATCGGGGCGACGGAGCAGACTAAATAGATCTCTATCATTCTGCCGTAGATGACAACGGTAATAAAAATGGACATGATTTTCATAGAAAGGCTTACAAGTCCCGTTTCTATGGAAAGGAGCAGAATCTCCGGTATCTCCATGTCCTTTAATTTATCGCCCATAGATGTTATGGTTGAAGAAATATCCATGCTTGTGTCCGAGCTGATTACACCGGCTGCGCCCGATACGACGTGCTGCGCCACATCAAATACCGCCATAGTAATATCAAAGGTATGGGTAACGATAAATACCGCTACCCACGCCTTGAAAAACCACTTAAAAAACATAAAGGTGTCCAGCTCGTGCAGATTATTTTTATCAATAATCATGCTGATCAGCTCGTAGCAAAGAACATAGGTAATGACAAGCCCCGCAATGGGGACGATCACATTTTCCGACAAGGTTTTTATCATGGAAAATACGCTGCCGTTCCAGCTCTGCGGGGTTTTGCCTACCTCTGCCGCTATGGTTCCTACCTTTTCGTTGACATCTCCGAACAGAGCTTCAAGATTTCCCTGAATGGATCCGATTAAAATATCTTTGATCCATTCATTGATTGCATCAAGTATGCTCTGCACGTGTTACCTCCTTATCCGAACAGTCCGCGAAGAAGCGGAACAAGGGTTGTACCGATAAGGGCAACGCCACCACCTGCCATAAGCTGCTTTATTCCCAATTAGAGATTGTAGCTGACCTGTAAGCTGTCTGTATTTCCTATGAAATTGTAATGTATTTCTATTATTTGGGTGATTTCTCCGTCCACTACTTCTTTTTCGTGAACATAGATTTTGGAGATGAGTTCATTTAAGGTTTCTTTGTCCAGCTTCTTAATGTTCTTGTGTTTTTTTATGAGTTCTATCCACTTGTAGACACCATTTTCATCTACCTTACTTGTAACAACTTTTCTTTCCATCTCCTCAATTCGCTTTGTTAAGAGGTCTTGCTCAGCTTGAGATTTTTCAAGTATTCTTTGGAAATTGTTCTCGCTGATTTTCTTATTTATCCAATCATCATAGAGTTTCTCAATCTTGTTACCAAGCTCTGCTACTCTTTTACTATCTTCCTCAATCTTCCTTGCTATATAGATTTGTTCTTCTTCATTTTCGGTATCTCTTGATTTTTCAAGAGCCTTTAAGACTTCCTTTTCATCTTTTAAAGCAAAGTCTGCATTCTTTCTAATATCTGCAAGTACGATTTCATAAAGAGTATCAAAGTATATCCTATGCTGAGTACATAAGTTTTTTCCGTATCTGCGATAAGTGTTACAAGTAAGTATTTTCTCTTTTTTCTTTGAGTTGTTTCTTCCAAGATTTAAGGCTTTACCACAATCAGGGCATTTAACAAGCCCTGCGAAGATACTTTCTTCCCCTGTTTTAAAAGGTCGCTTCCTACTTTCTATCTTTTCATTTGCCATTTTGTAGGTATCTTCTGAAACGATAGGTTCGTGGGTATTTTCTACAACTATCCAGTCCTCTTTTGGTTTGTCTGATATCCAACCGATTTTGAATTGATAGTTTGCTTTCTGACTTGCTGTGTGTCCAAGATAAACAGGATTTTCAATTATCTCCTTAATTGTGGTACAGTCCCACCAATACTCACCGTCTTTTACGGTTTTTTCTAATTTGGTAAAAACATTTCTAAGTCCCTTTTTCCTGTTCCACCAAGTAGGTGTAGGAATTTTTTCATCAAAGAGTATTCGCCTTATTGCCTGTACTCCATATCCACCGATAGCAAGGTCATAAATCTTTTCCACTATCCACGAAGTTTCTTCATCTACCATAAGAGAGTAAGTATCATCAGGATTTTTCATATATCCGAATGGTGCAAGGCAGCCTGTAAATTTACCTTGTCTTGCTCTTGTAAGATATGCCGATTTCATCTTCTTTGAAACATCTCTTGAATAAAACTCATTTAGTACATTCTTAAAGGGTACTATCTCATTATTGTCCTGTAAGGTATCCACTCCGTCATTGACTGCGATATATCTCACTCCGTTTTTTAGAAAGAAATTCTCGGTATAATATCCTGTCTGAAGATAGTTTCTTCCAAGTCTTGATAAGTCTTTAGTAATGACTATATCAATTTTTCTTTTCTCAACATCTTTTATCAGTCTTTGAAATGAGGGGCGGTTCGTATTTAAGCCTGTGTATCCGTCATCGACATATACATCAGCTATATTCCAACCTCTTGCCTTGACATAATGTTCAAGCATATCCCTTTGGTTTTGTATGCTGGCACTCTCTCCTTTCTGCTCATCATCTTTAGACAGTCTGCAATAAATTGCAGTCCGATATGAAAAGTGATTTGAATTTGTTTGTATCATTTCCTATTCCTCCTTTGGATTTTTAGGAATGACACAACCCTCTCTAAAAC
>CAUSUG010000194.1:0-4303 GCA_963534765.1 uncultured Oribacterium sp. | reverse complement strand
CTTTCATACAGCATAGGTCTGAAAGGCTAAGAAATATTTTCAATAAAAATAAGAGAATATGTGACCAATTCCTTCCTTTTACCGTTTATAAGGTAGAGAGAAGAATATTGCAGTACTTTCTGGTCAACGAGATACCGCATATTACGCCGGTGATACTCGTTAAGAAGGAAAAGACTGACCTGCAACATCAGGGCATAAGCCAAGGAGGAAATTATGAAAAAAAGGAAGGAAAAGAGAAAAATATCTGTTTTGGCAATAGGATATTGTGCCGCCATTTTATCCGCAGGAGTATTGACAGCTTGTAGCGGAGCAAGAAAAGACACAAGCTATAGAGAGGATAACTCTATTAAGAGTGGGGTATATGGGGAGGCAGAGGCTGAAAGATCTGATGAAGCAGCTTTTGCAGGAGCACAGGTGGCAAAATCCAATGCCGGAAAGGATTCTGTAGTTACTAAGGAAAATGAAGTTCCCGGAGCCTCTCAGGGAGAAGCCGCTGAGGAGACCGTTCCGGAAGTAAGCAATCCTGATTCCAATACGCCTGATTCCAATACTCCCGATGTTGGGGAGGACCCCAATGTTCAGATTTCGGAAAAAAAGATTCGTACCGTGAATATGGAAATCGATACAAAGGATATTCCGGAAAAAGCAAAGGCGCTTCGAGAAAAAGTGAAAGCAATGTCCGGCTATGTGGAATCAGAGGATTTTCAGGATAATGACAGCTATAGCGACTTTAGAAGAATGTATTTTACCATTCGTATACCAAAGGATAAAATGGATGAATTCCTTAGCTTCGTGGAAGGAGAGGGACAAATTAAGTCTCGCAACGAGAATCTGGAAGATGTTCGTTTACAGTACCATGATGCCCAGGCTCATAAGAATTCTTTAGAAAAGGAGCAGGAGAGGGTTCTGGCTTTGATGGACAAGGCGGAAAATCTGGATCAGCTTCTGATTTTGGAAAATCGTTTAACTGAGATACGCTATCAGTTGGAGAATTACGGAAGCCAAATTCTGGAATATGATAACAGGATTAACTTTGCCACCTTAAACCTGACTTTGACGGAAAAGTCAAAGCCGGAGGCAAGAGAGCAGAAGGAGGAAGGTTTTAAGGATAGATTGAAGACGGGATTTAAAGAAAATCTCTACGGTATCAAATGGTTCTTTGAAGCTCTTCTTTTCCTAATCCTTGTGTACAGTCCTCAGATTATAGGAATTGCAGCTATCGCCTTGCTCTTGATTTTTCTCCATAAAAGAGAGCAGAAAGCCAGGGCAAAGAGGGAAAAAGCCATGGAGCAGGAATCGTTAAAGGAGCAGGATAAGAACATAAAGTAGCATATAGAGCGAAATATACAGTAGAACATAAAACCAAAGTCCCCGGAGAATTTTCCGGGGACTTTCTTATGATCATTCTGGTTTGCTTACGGCAAGATTTTTTAATAAACCGTTTTGTAACTGGAAGATTGCATTGGAATCGCCTGCAACAGCAGAGCGGTTAGCTTCTTCCGCATGGGATAACTCCTCCCGTAAGATGGAGATATGTTTTGGAGCATCAATGGCAATACGAACGCCGTCAGCGGCAGTTTCAATTACCGTAAGACGAATATTATCGCCGATTAAAATGCTTTCATTCTTTTTTCTTCTTAAAATTAACATGGTTTTCCTTCACCTCTTTCTTCCACATCCCTGTGGAAACTCCTCCGGGCTATCTTATACGGCAGCCTTCTGCTTTGCCTGTACAGATTCAAAGCTGCCCAGAGTGTGCTTGTATTCGTATCCGCTTGCTTCAAGTATTACTTGCATGCCCTTATGATTCTCTGGATTAATCACCAAAGGACACTTCAAATTTACGGTGTTGTCCAGGTAGTCTGCCTGTAAAACGCAGGTCACATAGTAGCTCAATTCTTCCGCATCCTTAACGCCTAAGTAAGTAAGCTCTTCATCGGTAAGGTTTGGAGCATAGTCAGGATACAATGAGAATGGATTGATGACAACAAAAGCCACATCGGGATTCTCAACTCCCTGTAAAAGAAGAATGGTTGAATCTTCCTCTTCGTTTAAGCATAAAGGAAGATAGTGCTGCACCTCTGAAAAGCCGAAAAGCCCATCAGGGAAGTGAAACAAATCCTTCTCCTCATAATCGATAACGCCATAGTCCTTGGTATGTAATTGCATAATTTCCTCCATAGAATAATAATGATCATGTTTGTAATTTTTTGGAGATTTCCCTCCCTCCTTTCGGAGAGAGGAACAGAAACCGTTATCCTATGCCGCACTGCCGAAAGCAGGGGACTTCTCCGGATATTAGCTTTCTAAATCTATGGATCCGCCCATAACAGGTTTTTTCGGAAAATAGATAAAATCTCCGGTATACTCGAATTTAATGTCCGGCATTTGGGTTACGATGGTCATATCCATCGCGGGAAGATAAGATAAATCTCCCTTGTGTACCCGCATTTCAAAGGCTCCCCGATCCTGAAGATAGCCGGCTGTTTTTTCTTGTCTTATAGCTCTTTGAGATTCCAAGATCTCCAGTGTTTCTGCAGCTGCTCTTTGTTTATTGCCTTGGATATAGAGATTTGGGGATTGGGAATCAGCTCCTGTAAGGGGTAAGGAATCTGTGCCCGTCTCCGTTCTTTTGGCAGAGACAGCCTGCATGGCGGAGTAGTAAGCCAAATGGTTTTCTACTCTTTGGTATTGCCGGTTTACCTTATACTGCAAAGCAGCATCCTGTTTTCCGGCTTTTTGTGCTTCAATGGTACTTAGACGAAGCGCTCTCCCTCGTGCTTGGTCAATTTGATCGGAAGGGACCAGCTTTCCACCACTGCTTAGGTGAATCGCTTTAAAGTCAGTCGTACTTACTTTGATGAGTTGTCCCATACTCGCCTCCCTGTTTCCAACCTGCTATAGAAACTATAGCAATCGCCTTGCCGTGGTCAGGTTAATGGAGAGATGACCTGTTCTTTTTATCTACCAACGAAATCAAATAAAGAAGACTGCATGATGTTGGAACCAACCTTCATTGCGGCATTGTAGCTGTATTGGTAGGAATACATCTTCACTACTGCATCATAGGGGTCCACACCCAGCTTAGAGGTATATTCCTCCTGGAGGGTATCCATCGTAATATCTAACTTACTCTGGGTAGTTTCCAGTGCGGCATACTTAATACCCAATTCTCTGTAGCTGTCGCTGACTCTTGCCTCCGCATCATCATTTTGGTTGATGAAGTCGGACATATCTTTATGAAAACGAGATTTCGCTGTAGACACATTTGTATTTGTTTTTAAGGCTTCCCTATACTGGTTGGAAGTTAAAATTGCCTTAGACATTAAGGCTACCGGGCTGTTTACCAAGGAATCTTCCTCGGCTACAACAGGACCTCCGTTAGAGGCACCTTTGATTCTCTGGATGGCATCCGCATCACTAAGACCTCTCAGAGTATCGGAGGAAAGTCCGGTAATCATGTTTAAACCGCCGGTGTAGGTATCTAAAAGAGTACTTCTGTCTCTTAAAGAACCGTAGCCAGTACTCATTTTTCCCTGCTCTCTCATAGCGGAAAGAATCATCTTCAAGCTATCATTTTCATTGAGGGCATTCCCGTCCGCATCGGTACCGGAGAACTCATTCTTGTAGTTTGTTCCGTCATAGCTGTACTTAATGTTCAGCTCTGTGGCTTTGCTGTCTCCCGGGAATTTGTGGGTATAGGTCAGGGTAATACTTGGGTTGGTACCGTTTAAATCCTCCTTTAAGGAGAAGGGAACGGTGGTCATATCGTTTCCGCCATAGACATAGAAGTTGTCATACTGGGAATTCAAGGTGTTTACTACGGAATGAAGACGCTGGGTAAACTCTGTTTCATAGGTTCCCACAGTTCCTTCATTAGCATTCTGGCTATCGTTAGAGATAGCGAGCACCTTGGTATTAACGGCACGCATATCTTCCTGAATGCTTAATGCACCTTTTTCCTGCTGGTACAAACGATTCTTTACGTCGTCGATTATGCCTTTCTTTGACTCGGCATCCATGTACTGATTGTCCATTCGCTTTCCGGCATAGTAAGCAATGGGGTTCTCATCGGCTGCCTTGTATTTTCTTCCGGTGGAAACCTGCTCCATAGACTCGTTTAACTTGCCATGAAGATTTCCGACGGACTTTGCATAATCCTGATAATAGGTTCTTGCTGTTACTCTCATGATTTACTCCATTCTTTCCGGATGTTTATCCTTTGCATCTTGCATGTTACCGGGCATCCTTTCCCTGATGAAAGAAGAGCCGTTTTAGCTCTTTTTTCATTACTGTATATATC
>CAUSUG010000193.1:0-4304 GCA_963534765.1 uncultured Oribacterium sp. | reverse complement strand
TGTAAAGATGGAAGCTAAGCTTATGAAAAAGCCGGAAGAAGCTTCCGCATCAGAGCTGGAGTCTCTCACTGACAAGCAGGTTGAGAGAATGATGGAAAAAGGAATTTATGACAATTCTTTATTTGTAGATATTCATTTTAAAGAAAAAGGAAATGATGATAAGGAGATTGAGCCAAGTAAGCCGGTGGGTGTACGAATCACTGTAGATAGTGATTTGATTCCCAAAGAGGTTCAGCCGGAAGCCATTGCGGTGTATCACCTGGTGGAAGAAGAATCCGAGGCCAATGAAGTAGTAGGAAAGACAGCGGAAGAGCTTGGTCTACTTCCCGGAGAAAAAATTACGTTAAAAGACAAAAAGTCAAACATGGATTTCCGTGTGGAGGAGGTAGTGCAAGCTGGAGATAATACTCTCATTTCAGGCGAAGAGTATATTACAAGCGGCAAGAGTGAAGAAGAGCTTGGTAGAGAGATATTTGCGAAGGAAGAAACACGCCCTGAAAAGTTCGTAAAGGAATTCCAAGTTAATAGTTTTTCCACCTTCGCTCTAAACTGGCAGCTGGAAAATAATGCCAGAACTGGATGGATTTATTTTGTTCCTATGGATCAGGATGGAAATAGAATTACTTATTATACTTATAGAACAAATGAATCAGATCAGTGGACTAAAATTGAGGAATTAACAAATTTAGAGGATCTAGAGACCAAAGTTACTGTAAAAAATAGTGTCGGAGTTCCCCTTTCCGTAAAACAGAGAAGAGATGAGGGCTTAAATCCTTATGCATTTATCAAACAGCTCCGTGGCTATGGGGATCCTCAGGTTTTCGAAGGAATAGATACGAGAGATGGACGTATTGAATTTGGAAATGTCGTACGAGGATTTATATTTAATACAGCCTTAGATGCTTCCGTATGGAAGGATGGAAATGGAGTTGATCATAAGTTAGGAGATAGAAAGTTGACCTTCCCTATTGGTGACTCAACGGATAAAACCATTGATGTTACAGTTCCTGATGTTTTTTATGTAAAATATCCCTTTGATACAGGAAGTGCTCTTATTCGAAATGTGGAAAATGGAACAGGTGCAGAAATAAAATATACCATTCCATTGGCAGGGTTTATAAAGTCAAATGGTTCCTTTGGTGAAGACAATGAAAGGTTTGTCACTCCGGGATATACCTTTAAAGGGCTTTTCACGAAGAAGGATATAAAAAATGGTGTGGCTAGTTATTCCCATAAAATTTCTCAGATTTATTTTCCACCCCAGGGAGGAATGGAATGGGGGGTAAAAAATGCAAGTGGACAAGTAGTAGAGCAGGGAAACATTGCGCCCGGACAGGAAATTTATGCGGTATATGAGCCGGATAATAGAAGCCCCAAAAGATCCGGTTGGAGTTTGCCGGAAAATACGGTACAAAACGACAAGTATATTCATGACAATAAGGATGGAACATACGATTTAACTTTAACGGTTGAAGGAAAAAATGCAAAGGCAGGACAGAAAGAAAAAATCAATCTTCTTTTTGTTTATGATATTTCCGGTAGTATGGAGCTAACTCTTAATCCTATCGATAAGCAAGGAAAGATTGCTTCCCATCCACCCTATAAGAATGACCCATTAACTTGGGGAGCAGAGGAAGAAATTGGTGGAACAACAAAGGTGGCTCCTCTTCTTAGAAGGCGATATGACTATGCAACCGACAGTATTAAGTATTTGTTGAAAAGAACAATAGATAATCCTGGCTTAGATATGCGATACAGTTTGGTTACTTTTTCAGGCTATGTAAAGCACGAAGAAAAGATGAAAGGATCTCAGATCAAAACACCGGACATTATTACTCCGGCAAGGGATGCCCACAGATGGACTCCGGATGCACTGAAAATTTTGAAAGTAATCACTGACCTTAAGCCATATAATTTTAATGGTGCTAAAAGAGCTTCAGGCTTTAAGGGAAGTACCAATTATCAGGCAGGTTTTAGAAAAGCCAAAGAATTATTGGATGCAGTAAAAACATCTGCGAGAACGGATGCAAAAAATGTTGTGATTCTCATTACCGACGGAGATCCTACGGCATGGATTAATGATGAGACGGGTGATGCAAACGGAATGAGAAGAGCATTGAACTGGATTCATAATAGCGACACCGGTCTTCTTACTCCCTATGTTGGATATTTCTACAAAGGAGAAGAGATGGGTAGCGGTTATGACTATGAAGAAACGGCTATGCAAGCAGCAACTCGCGAGCTTCGAAAACTGGACAACATGGATGTTTTCTATGCGGTAGGTATTGGAACTCCCGGAGGCTATTCTCATTTGGGTCGCTTGACGAATCCGGAGGTTCTTCCCATCGGAACGGAGACAAAACCCTATTTTGTAGGAAATACTCCGGAAAACTTAAAGGCTGCTTTTGATGACATTGCAAGGTATATGACAGCAACCGGAATTAGCGGGGTAAGTATCGAAGATACTTTATCAGAAAATGTTGACCAGAATATAGGTGAGATTGTCAACGTTCACCCGGAAGTAGTACGAATTGAAAAGAAGACAAGAAAAGTAAAGAGCGCAATTAGTAATATCGATAGAGTTGTGGAAGTTGAAGAAGAGGAAGAAGTACCGGGAGACATCTATACCTATAGTGAGCCAATTACAGATTTGGATGAATTAAAAAGTATTGGCTTGAAAAATGGCTTAAATTCTATGAAGGCAAGCTATATCCCGGGAACCTTGGATCCGACAGACAAGACGGTTAAAGGCGGAAAGCTCAAATTGGAGTTTGTTGATGAACATGGAAATATTGACAAAAACTACGAGCTTGCGCCGGGCTATCGATATCAAATAAAAGCTACTGTAAAGCCCAGTAGAAAGGCGTTCCAGAAGTATTTGGATAATCACAAGACACATCCGAACGCAACAGGACTTCAGGCTAAGGGGCAGAAGGAAGATATTGGATATGAGGATAGAGGACAAGCAAAAACTGACTTGTCCGATGTATACCAGTGGAAGCCGGACAAGTATGTAGGAAAGGAAGCGGAATTAAATACTTCTTCTCAACAAAAGGGATGGTTCTCCAATGATGGAGCAAAGGTGTACTATACTCCGAAGACTCCGGTAGGATCAGATGCACCGTCTACAAGACCGGGAAGAGCCGCAGGAGAAAAAGAGAAGGTATACCAGATGCCGGTATTACAGGTATATCCGGGAGCGTTAGTTTTAAAGAAGCGTTTTAACGGTTTACCGAATAATACCCAGACCGTTCAGTCAGCGGCAAAGAACATTTCCTTTAAGATTTATCAGGAAAAGGTGATTAACGGTGTTGCTTCAGGACAGCAGGTGGCATTGGGAAGTTATCGCTTCTATACGGAGGCTTCCAGAAATAGCGCCAGTCCGGTGTTGGAAACTTATGCGAAAGTTCAAGGTGCAGGCAGTGCAATGGAATATTCCATCGAGATTCCAAACTTGATGCCCGGAGATATCTATTATGTGGAAGAACTTATGGATACTCCGGATGC
This sequence comes from uncultured Oribacterium sp., assembly GCA_963534765.1. GTDB lineage: Bacteria > Bacillota > Clostridia > Lachnospirales > Lachnospiraceae > Oribacterium. The sequence continues at coordinate 797 of CAUSUG010000193.1, read as the reverse complement.
GGAATACAGTGGCAACAACAAGAATTACTTATTCCAAAATTGGAGCATTAACAGCGGAGCAACAGAGGCCAACATTACTGTAGGCGGAAAAGCCGTTAAGGTAATGAAGACCACCATGAAGATTGGAAAAGCCAATGGACAGGTGCAGAATACTGAAGTTTCCCTTACCAACAATTATCAGGAAGAGAACAAACAGGTTCTTAAGATTGAAAAGCGGGTAAGTGGAGAGATGGCGGATCACAGCAAGCAATTTGCTTTCCGACTTTATCTTTACAACAAGAAGGGTACCAGTCTTAATCAGACGGAGTATCAGAGATTGAGAGATTACTTCTTTGATGCGACAACCAATGGCAAAGTACAGTTTACTCCGGCAAAGACCGGTTTGCTTGGTCAAGAGGATAGCTATCTAAGCTTTACACTGGCACATGGACAAAGTCTTTCCTTTGTCCTTCCGGAAAATTTCTCTTACAGAGTAGGAGAAAATCCGGACGGCTATATGCCTTACATTGATACCACAAGATCCACAGTTACACCGGTATTAAGAGGGGCGAACAATCAAGGCTTCAGATTAACTGACAAAGCCAAGCTGGCGAAAAAGCCTAATGTTGGAGGACGGGCTCAGGATGAGGTGATTTCCTTCAAAAATGAGAAAAATCCAGTTCCACCAACGGATGTAAATGTAACAGCAATTCCGGGACTTATTCTTCTTTTAGGAATCTTAGGATCAGGCTTTGTGCTTGTTCAGAAGAGAAGAAAGAGAACACAGTAAGATAGAATGATTCACGGCGGAATAAAAG
>CAUSUG010000192.1:0-4324 GCA_963534765.1 uncultured Oribacterium sp. | reverse complement strand
TTACAGAATATTGAAGAAAAAGCGTACAAGTGCTATAATTCTCCTTAAGAATTTATTTTTGCTTGCCTACATTTTCCCCTAAAAATTCTTTCTTTCCCCGAAGAAAGAGTAGCATAAGGAGAAGAGGCGAGGATAAGGGTTAAACCTTAAGGAGAGGAGTGTTTATGGACAGCACAGTAAAAAGAAAGGGAGGGGTAGGGTTCTGGATTTGTAACTTTGCCTTCACCCTGGAGCGCTTTAGCTTTTACTCTGTAAAGTGGCTCATTGTACAATTTTTAATCGCCAGTGTAGTCGACGGCGGTTTAGGAGTAGCGAAGGAAAATGGTGCTACTTACCAATCTTTCTTCGTAGCCTTCACCTATTTAGCGCCTTTGTTCGGTTCTTACATATCCGATCATTTTGTGGGCGCCAAGTATCTGGTTCCTATCGGCATGGCTTTGATCAGCTTAGGATATTTCTTCGGCTTTAGATCATCCAGTCTTACCGATGTTGCTATCATGATTGCTCTGGCTTCTATTGGAACCGGACTCTTTAAGCCCCAGACCAACTCCATCACCGGAAAGCTATTCTCCGATCCTAAAGATTTGGATATGGCCTTTTCTACTCAGTATTCCATGGTAAACTTAGGTTCCTTCATCGGAACCACTAGTGTGGGACTGATTGCAGGAGCAAGAGGCTATAGAATCTGTTTCCTGGTTTGCTCTATTGTTATGTTGGTGAATGCTGTAATGTTCTTCTTAGGTTGGGGACCCTTGGGAGAAGCAGGAGCTAAGCCTTTTAAGGATAGTGCAGAAGCAGCAGCATCCAAGGAGACTATTAAGACAGCTGAGCCAAGCAGACCTCTTACAAAGATCGAGAAGCAAAGAGTAATGGCAATTATCGCCGTTTCCCTCTTCTCCTCCATCTTCTGGATTTTCTGGTATTTAGCATATCTACCTGTTTATGATCACTGGGGAGCAATGAACGATGCTAAGGAATTCATTAACATGAACTGGAAGCTTTTCGGATTCACGATTCCGACATCCTTCTTTGACTCTGAGAATGGACTTCTTTGCATTGCTTTAGGACCTGCTTTAGGACTTCTTTGGGCTAGAGATGCAAAGCGCCCCGGCGGTGGTCTTAGTATCTTTAAGCATACTGCATTAGGTATGGGTATTTTAGGACTTGCTTTCTTGGTAGCTGCAATGGCAGAGATTACCAGAGCCGGAAGACCTGCAAGCTTACTTTGGGTTGTTGTATTCGGTTTCTGTATGTCTCTTGGCGAGATGACCTTCTCTCCATTGGGAAATTCCTTTATTTCCAAGTTTGCGCCCGGAAAGCTCCTCTCCGCAATGATGGCGGTATGGACCTTTGCCATCTTTATTGCAGGACTTTCCTACGGAACCTTGTATAATATTATTTCCAAGATGCCATTTGCAACCGCAAACTTCGGTATTGCAGCGCTTTTGATTATTCTTGCAGCGGTTCTTTGGGGAATGGATAAGAAGCTGAACAGCTTGATTACCAATGATCAGACAGAAGCAGCATAGAAAAAAGAATAAGCGTATAAGAAGTATTTAAGAAGGGGGAGGGCTGAAAGCCCTCCCCCTTTCCTTATAAAAAAGACAGTAAAAAAGAAGGGACTGTAGAAAATCAAGATGAGAAAGAATTTTCGGCAATATAGGTCTGAATGCGGGGTAGTCTGAGCCCGTGGGTACTTGCGAAAAACAAGAGAAACGCAGTTTTTCGCTTAGTATCCCCTACGAGGCGAAGCTAGCGAGAGCGTGCCCCGTTTCAGACCTATATTGCGTAGAAAATCTTTTTGATTTTTTACAGTCCTATCTTCTTTAAAGTCTTAGTCGTTTTGATTCAACCACTCCATCAATATCTTCTTGTAAAGCTCCTCTTCATCGACAAAGCACATGTGCCGAGAATAACGGAAAAGCTCCCACTTGGCATTGGGGATAGCATCAAACATTAATTTTGCGATATAAGGAGAGCAAAGGTCTTCTCCACCGCTACAGATTAGGGTTGGCTTGGAAAAATCCTTCAGCTGATCCATGTAATTATAATCCCGAAGAGAACCTGTGGGAGTAAATTCATTTGGACCCCATCCTGCCACATAGGCTTCGGTTCCTGCCTTCTTCTTTCTGGTTAAGCATTCTGCTGCATCGGGACCGAAGGGGCCGGCACAGTGACGTGTCATAAATTCTGTAATGGCTACGTCATAGTCCGGATCACTGTAGTTTCCGGTCTTCTCCGCCTTGGCAATGGCTTCCTGCATCTCCTTGGGAAGATAGCCCACTCTTCTTTTCTGCTCACTTTCCCAAATGGCATTGTAGGGAAGGGTACTGGAAAGAATATAGCTGGCAACTCCCTCCGGCTTACATTCGCATTCATAGATGATAGCCAACATTCCGCCCCAGGACTGTCCTAAGATATGTACTTCATCCAATCCTAAATGCTTTCTCAGGGCGATTAATTCGTTTAGCCAAGTCTCCTTGGTCCAAAGCTCCGGATGTCCGTCCAGGTAGGAATTTCCACAGCCCAGCTGGTCATACATAATCAGCTGACGTCCATCCTTTTCTGCAAGGTCATCCAAAACCTCGAAATAGTTGTGGGTGGAACCGGGTCCACCATGGAGCAGAAGAAGAGGCTTTTTATTGCCCTTATTCTCTCCAACAATACGATAATACGTTTCATAGCCTAAATAAGGCATGCGTCCTTCTTGAATCTTTGTCATAATGTCCTCCGTTTCCACCGGCTGAGCCGCTGGTTTTCTGTAATGATTCTTTTTTTAGTATACCATAATTCCCAAGGGATGTTAATTATTTAACGGGAAATGCTATGAAGTCAATGCTTGAAGTAAATACTATGAAGCGGAAATCACTTCATACTAAAAATCCCCCAAGGGAGAATTACAATCCTTTGGGGGATTTTCAATCTTCTAACGAGAAAGCCTCGAATTCGATAAAGGAAAAGCTACGACAGTTCTCCGGAAAAGTCTACGAATTCGATAAAGGGAAAACTATATTACTCTCCCTTAACGATACTTCCGTCTTCCTTTACAATCAAAAGATCCTTGGTGTAGTGGTTCAATACATGGCATCCGTCCTCGGTGATGATTACCAGGTCTTCTACACGTACGCCGATATTTTCCTCAGGAATATAGATACCGGGCTCAACAGAGAAGCACTGTCCAACCTCGATAATCTCTTCATTAACGGAGGAAACGTCTCCCACCTCGTGATCCTCGATACCTGCGGAATGTCCGGTTCTATGGGTGAAGTACTTACCATAGCCCTTCTCCTCGATATAGTTTCGGCAAGCCAAATCCACATCGCACATTCTGTTTCCGGGCTTTGCCATGGCGATTCCCCGAAGGTTCGCATCACGGACAATCTGGTAAATCTCCTTATGTCTTTCACTGACTTCGCCAATGAAGACGGTTCTGGTCATGTCGGAGATGTAGTCATCCAAAACGCCGCCGATATCCAGGATAACGCAGTCTCCCTTCTTTCCCTTGGTGTCGTCGGTAACATGGTGAGGATCCGCAGCACCATGGCCATAGGCAGTAATAGGATCGAAGGAAACACCGGAACAGCCGTGCTTCTTGTACAGATCTCTGGTTACGGCATTTAACTCCTTCTCGGTTAAGCCCTTAACCACGTAAGGAACCAACTCCTCCATAACCTGATCGTTTACCAAAGAAGACTTAATCAAGAGCTCCTGCTCATGCTTGTCCTTAATCTGACGAACCTTGTCTACGATTACGGAACCGTTGACGAAGGAGGAGCCTGCCTTCAACTCCTGCAGACGAAGGAGGAAGCGGGAGGGCCAGGTCTTGTCGATACCCATGGGCTTATCCTTCTCGATTACGCGAGAGAGAATCTCTACAGGATCTTCCGTGTCATCAAAATAGGTAATCTCAACGCCAAGGTCTCTCTCCTGAGGAAGCATACGGTTTACGAAGAGATGCTTGTCCCCCTTGGTGTTGATATACAATGCCAACATTCTTTCGCCGGGATGAATCCACTTTCCGGTTAAATAGAAAATGGCGGGTGGGTCGGTAATAATCATCTGAGAAAGATTCCGCTCCTCCATCTTCTTTAAAATCCGCTCTAACTTGCCTTGATCCATGTTGTTTCTCCTTTCTATAGAGGGAGAAGGGAGCTTCCTGCTTCCTTGCTCCAAAGAATAATGTGTTTGGCATAACTACCTAGATTATAGCAAAAATTAACGAAAATGGCATATTATATGCAAATTTTTTGCAGAAATTGTAAAAAATTGAAAAGCCTGATATAGATGAAATTTATAACTAAACATTTGAAATAAGAATTAGCAT
>CAUSUG010000191.1:0-4363 GCA_963534765.1 uncultured Oribacterium sp. | reverse complement strand
ACTTGCGAAAAACAAGAGAATCGCAGTTTTTCGCTTAGTATCCGATACGTGGCGAGGCTAGCGAGAGCGTGCCCCAATTTCAGACCTATATTGTTTAGAAAATTATTTTGATATTTACAGTCTCAATTTGATTTTTACAGCCTCATTTTTTTATTCGGATGCGTTTTCTGTGGAAACTTCCTCACCCTTTTCAATGCCGCAGATGGACAAAGCTTCATCCACATTTTCCACGGGACGAATCTCCAGCTTATCCTTTACCTCTTCCGGTACATCCCGAAGGTCATCTACATTTGCCTTAGGAATCAAGACAGTCTTTACCCCTGCACGCTCCGCAGCCATCAGCTTCTCCGGAAGTCCTCCGATAGGATTTACCTTTCCTTCCAGAGAAACTTCTCCTGTCATGGCAATCTGCGGGCAAACCGCCTGTCCTGTTACCAAGGAGGATAATGCTACGGTAAGGGTTACTCCTGCGGATGGACCGTCCTTCGGAGTTGCTCCGTCAGGAACGTGGATATGCAGGTCATTTTCCTTAAAGAAGCTTGCCTTCTCCGGGAACATGGACTTTACCAGACTGATGGCAATCTGGGCAGATTCCTTCATTACATTTCCCAGCTGTCCGGTAATGGTGAGCTTGCCTTCTCCCTTGGTAGCAAGGGTTTCGATAAAGAGAATTTCTCCTCCCACTGCGGTCCAAGCAAGACCTGTTACCACACCGGCTCTGCCCTTTTCTTCCACAGCTCTATGATGGAGAGGATTCATATCCAGATACTCCTGAAGATCCTCTTTTCCTACGGTAATCTTCTCGCCCTTTCCTCTTACCAAATGGACAGCGGCAATTCTGCACAGGGTATCCAGGCGCTTTTTCAGCCCTCTCACACCGCCTTCTCTGGTGTAGTCGGAGATAATGCTTTCCAAAGCTTCATCGCTGAGCTCCACATTTTCCGGCTGAAGACCTACATTTTTCAGAGCCTTCTTCATCAGATGCCGCTTACCGATTTCAAACTTCTCCCTTGGGGTATAGCCCTGATACTGAATCACCTCCATACGGTTTAGGAGAGGTGCAGGAATACTGTCTGTGGTGTTTGCGGTACAAATGAAGAGTACATCGGAAAGGTCGTAGGGTACATTCATATAGTGATCCGTAAAGGTATTGTTCTGCTCCGGATCCAGAACCTCCAACAATGCCGCTGCCGGATCTCCGTTGTAGGAGGAGGAAAGCTTATCCACCTCGTCCAATACCATTACCGGGTTGGAAACTCCCGCCTTATGGATACCGTCCATGATTCTTCCGGGCATAGCACCCAGATAGGTTCTTCTGTGGCCGCGAATATCCGCCTCATCTCGCACACCGCCCAGGCTTACCCGGACATATTTTCTGCCAAGAGCTTTCGCAATGCTCTTTCCGATACTGGTCTTTCCGGTTCCGGGAGCCCCCACGAAGAGAAGGATGGAGCCGGACTGCTGCTTCTTTAAGTTCATGACAGCAATCTGCTGAATCATTCTTTCCTTTACCTTCTTTAAACCGAAATGGTCTTCGGAAAGAATCTTCTCCGCCTCATCCAGGTCAATGCTCTTCTGCTCTTCCTTCTTCCAGGAAAGTCCTGTCACAAAGTCCATATAGTCATAAAGCATACCCGCCTCTTGACCGTTGGTACCTTCATTTTTCAAACGATTTAAAATCTTTGTGGCTTCCTTCTTGGCAATCTCATTCATGCCGGATTCTTCAATCTTAAGCTCCAGCTTTCTTAAATCGGAAACCTTTTCCGGATGCATCTCATCCAGCTCTTTTTGCAAATAGTCAATCTGCTTCTGTAACGCCTGCTCCTTATAGAGCTTCTGGTAATCCTCCTGCTGCTGGTTTCTGGCATCGGAAGTTACCTTAGTCACTTCCACATATTCATAAAGAATCTGCTCCAGCATCTTGGTACGAACGGAAAGTCTGTCTTCCTTTAATACCTGATAGCGCTCTTCATTTTTCAAACTGAGCCATGGGGAAAGAATGCAAGCCACTTCTTGAATGGAACCGTACTGGTCAATCATGGTCTGCATAATGCTTCCGGCTCTAAAACGATCCACCAGCGTCTTTAATTCCGCCTTGATTTCCTTCAGCTTTCGCTCGGAATCCTCCCGATCCAAGTCCTCGATATCGCTTAATGGGGCGGTTTCCAACAACAGAGGTTCTCCCTCTTTTTGCGCCAGCTCTAAGATCTTAACCCTCTGTCCTGTACGAACCACCACGTAGCCGTCTCCGCTGATTTCCGTAACACTTCCCTCTACCGCAACGGAGTGGAACTCTTCCTTTCTTAAATCCTTTGTATTAAAGCTATCTTCCTTTAAAACAGCCAGCAACACATGGTCGTCCTGTCTGATTTCCTGTCCTGCAATATTTTTAAAGCTTTGTACCTGAAAATAAATGTAGGAATGGGGAAGAACCATCATATTATAAACCGGAATTACCCGCATCACATTTCCTCCTCTATATTCTGTCATATTGTCTTTCGCTCGTTCTATACCGTTTTGCGACTCTGCGCTCTGCTCGGCTGTATTTTGCCCTTCACGATGTGCCGCTGTATTCGATTCTGCGTTCCCACTTGCTGTATTCTGCTCTGCATTTCGGGTTTCTGGATTCCACCCTGTGCTCTGCACAGCTGTATTCGATTTCCCGCTCCGGGCCGCTTTGTTCTGCTCTTGCCTTGCAAGGCTCTGCTCTACCGTCTCAGATGCTACGGCATTATGTCCTTCAGAGCTTTGTGCTCCGATACTTTGCCCGCCGAAGTTTTGCCCTACAGAGTTTCGCGCTTCAGAACCTTGCCCTTGGGCTCTTTGTCCCAGAGAGCTTTGTGCTTCATTTTCCTGCTTAGAATTCTGCTTTTTTAGCATTTCCTGAGGAATTTCTCGGGAAATGGCAGAAATCCGTCCCCTTTTCTTCTTCTTTAAAAGGGAACGGATTTGTTCCAAAACATCTTGCATGCTCATATACATATCCCTTCTGAAACAAGGAAAAAGCTTCTACTCTTCTTCCTCATTCCTTTACGTTTTGTCTCATTTGTTAGCAATCTCCAATTTCGAGTGCTAAACCTTTTCAAAGAATAACACCCTCCTAAGAGGGTGTCAAGGTCTTTAGAAATTCTTTCGATTTCGACGTTCTTCCGCCTCTTTCCAAGGCCTATCGAAAAGAGGATTCCTTTTCTTTTCTTCCTATAGTATGTTCGGAAGATTCTCTTTTTCCTTATTTTCCAAATGTTTATTCGGAAGATTTTCTCTTTCTCTCCAAAATGCTTATTCGGAAGATAAATCCTTTCCTCTTCTCTTATAAAAATATAGGCTGATGCCAAAGAGGGAAAGGCTGAAGGACACACCGAAGAAAAACATTCCGCTTTCATCTCCGGTGGCCACATTTCTGGCCGTACGATAAATCTTGGTACAAATCTTCGGAATCTCCACTATCGGATTAAAAATTTCCAGCTTCTTTACCCCTAAAACGCCGGGATCATGGCTCACAATGGGAGCGGGGGGCTTGCCGCTTTCCCCGGGAGGCTTACCCGGACCGGGCGGAGTGTTCGGATTCGGAGGAGTTGGCTCCGGCGGCACTGTCTCCGGGGGCGTTTCCGGCTCCGGCGGCTTCGGCTTGTCATAACGGTTATGGAAGGCAATTTCCCCTCTTTTCATATCCTGCTTTAGAGGATCATTTCGATCCGTTACAATCAATACCGCAGTGAGATAGGCAGGTCTTGGATTTCCCGCACTATCCTTGTTTTGCAATTCTACTTTTACGGAAACCAGATATTCCCTATCATCATAGGTCATATATTCCGTATCACCCTTTTTCTGACGAATATCGTACTGATAAACTCCCTCCTCTGAAAAGGAAATGGGGGCAAAACGTTTCTCCTCCTTTGTTTTTCCTGCCCCTAAAGTGAGATGAATCTCTTTCTCATCCGGCACCAAATTAGAACCGGATATCACCGGCTCCAGCTCCACCGTAAATTCTTCCTCCGGGAATGAATCTCCCGCGGCATACAAGCTCACCGGAATCTCCACTTTTACCGGAGCAACGGCGGCATAGCTCTTCGGAACAAACAACGAATTCCCCAACAAAAGGCAGAGAAAAAAACCGATAAATTGTATTCTCTTTTTTCCCTTCATGCTTTCTTTCCTCTTTCCTTTCCTCCTACTTTAGCGGCACACTTCATTAGTGACTTTCTTAGTGACTTTCTTAGCGACTTTCTTCCTAAATAACTTTCTTCTTTACCGCTAAGCTTAGTACTTCTTACTCTCTCTACGAGCTGCCTTCTTTGGCAGTTCTTTCCCTTATCTTCACAATATTCTGATAAGTAATTATATTATCGGCACATTTTGCAAT
>CAUSUG010000190.1:0-4368 GCA_963534765.1 uncultured Oribacterium sp. | reverse complement strand
TTACCACCGGAGTACCTAAGGCGCCAAATACCAATCCACAAAGTAGTTTTAACTATACGATTATTCAGAAGGATATTGGTGGAGGAAGAACCGAAGAGTACTTCCGCCTGGCAAATTTTAGAGAGCTTACCGGCGGTTTAACCTTTAAGGCGGATATTGCTTATAACTTGACACCGACCATGCTTGCTGTAACGCATCAGCAGATTAACGGCCAGGAAAAAGGTGTTTTTGATAACACTTTTCCGGTAAGCATGAAGATTGATCATAGCGACAGTAGTCTTGACGCAGAAGAGGACAAAACCCTTTCCGTTCATGTGGAAACGGAGGTTAAAGAAACCAATTTTACTTTAAAGCATGGAACGGCAGATGTGAATCAGGGCGTTTATTTTACTTGGGATCCCAGCTGGGGGAAAAAACCTGACGATGCAGAACAGTATTTTTACGGAGTTTGGTATGTTAGAGTGGACAGAGCCAAAGGAAGCTCACAGCCCTTTGACTATGTTTTCCATGCCGGGAGTCCTCTGGATTCCGATGGCGGAACCTTGATTGGTGCAAAGAAACTCCCCAGCAATGTGGCCTGGAACAATTACTTCTATAACAATATTGCCAATAATGAGAATAATATTGAGGTTTATGCCAAGAATGGCTATGCCAATATTGCAAAGTATATGGGAGTGGGAGAGAATCCTCCGGCAAATGCCCCATATTTGGAAAATCCGATTGATAGAACTTATGTGGGAATTCCCAAGGATCCAAGCGTCCCCAATCTTCCTGTCGGCTTGCCCTATGCGGAAAACTTACAATATGCCAACGCCCATTATAATTCCCAGCTATATGCCTTGCTATATAAGTATCCCATGCAAAAGCTGGAGGATGCAAAGAACGATGGCATTAATCTGGCTACACAGGGCTTACCCATTACGAACAAAATTCATTATAAGGAAATTTGGGCGGATGGGTACGTAAGAGAAAAGGATGTAACGCCTAAGGACCCCATGATGGTCTATGTGCATCCTTCCACTCCCGGTGATTTTGTACTGAAAAAATATAATACGGTAGATCGAAAAGTCTATATAGGAATTTTCGGTTTACAAAGTATTTATAAGGATGGCGGAAAAGCTCCGGTTGTCTACAGTAACTGGAATGACAGTTTTACCCTGTCCTCCAATTACAAGGCGGATGATAACAGTGTTGCCTTTGGGACAGACGGAAAATACACAACCTCCGGAACTTCCGGACAACCCGGTTCGGGAACCACCATTACCGACGGAAAGTATAAGCTTTTTTCTACTAGCAGAATCAGCGTAAACAATCAAAATGTGGAGCAGACCTTGGGAAGCGGAGCCTTTTCCAACCTGCCCCATGATAACGGAACAAATGCGGATGCCTACAGAGGCCCTGTATATGATTTAACGGATGACGATTACCACTATAGTAAGATTTACATGAAGGACATGAAGGTCTATGATGTGGAGAAGGTGGATAATCCGATTATCCGGTTTGCCAAAAAGGGAGATTATAAGAAGGAATATGCAGAGTATCCTCCTGTAGAAATCTGGTTAAGAAGGAAGGGTACCGGCTTAGATGATTATTTCAAGTACGGAACCTTTAGATTTGACGCCGGAAGAAGAGTGCAGTTTACGCCGGAACCGGGGTATGAGGATAAGTGGGATCTTACCCAGAATAAAGCTTCTCACGTTACTCACTTAAATCAATTGGATTTAGAGAAAGCCTTTGGAAATAATATTGTAGGCCTTCGCCTTAAGCAGGATTCTCCGTATTACAGAACCAGCTTTGACGCGGCATTTACCCTACAAATTACCCCCCAGCCGGCAATGCAAAGTGCCATTGCCACTACTATGGCTCGAACTGATGGCTACAACATCAGCTTTTTAGCGGGAGATGCCACCGGAGAGGTTCGTCAGCTGGGACTACAGAGGCTGAATAAGAGAGCCGGAGATTACTTCACGGAAGTAGGATACGGTTTAGAGCCTTTAAACATTAACTCTGAGCTTGCAAAGACTAATGCCCCGTATGTAGATCACCCTGAACGAAGCGAGCAGAGTATGCAGGTATTTGTTCGAGGGTTAAACTGGGGAACCTTCCCCACCAGCCTTCAGCAGGATGAGTACACAGACAAATATGTTCTGAAGAAGGGGGACATCTATGACTTGCTTCCGGCAGGAACCTATGTGGATGAATCATCTATCATAATAGGAAACATGGATCAGGCAGAGATACCGCCGGAAGAAAAAAGATTTGTAAAGGGAAAGGATTATACGGTAGAGTTTAAGAAGAATTGGGAAAACTCCGGACAAACCATGATGATTATTCATCTGACTATTCCGGATGACAAGCAGCATCGTTACTGGGACAAATTCTATAACCGAAGCGGTTGGAGAATGGCTTATACTCTCTGGAATCCCTATACCAATATCGTAGACCGTGGAAGATCCGTAGTAAACACCGTTGGTTTTATCAATAAGGATGCCAATACCATTTGGGACGGTAACTATTCCAATGGAAAAACCCCTAATCCCAGCCCTGCATTGCTTGGAAAATATACTGCCAAAAGGGATGAGGCAGCCCATGAAAATGGGGCTTTTACCACCTCTGTAACGAGCTTAACCATGCCTTACGGGCCGGTAACAGTACTGGAGGCAACCTTTAACAATACGGTTTCCACAGAAATCGATTCTCGTTACCTTGGAAATAATGTGAGCTATATGGGAGACCCCTATAATCATAGACTTCTGTATCAGGCGTCTGCCACCAGTAGAACCACGGATTTGGTAATCTTTGATATCTTAGGGGAGGAAAAGGACAGAAACGGAGATTTTACCGGAGTAGACATTAACAGTATGCTCAGTAAACGCTCCTATGACAAAACCAATGCCAACAACCAGGATACCTTAAAGCCCAGAGTATTTTATTCTACGGTTATTCCTACTCCGGAACAAAGAGACCTGGGAAAACCCCTGTATGATGCTGCCGGGTATGCGGCGGATACCAATCATAACAATCCGAAATTCAGTGACAGTATCTGGAAGGAATGGAACTATGAAAATGAAAGCGCAAATACAGTAGATAGAAAGGAAATCAAGGCCCTTGCCTTTGACCTTCGAACCACTGAAGCAGGAAAGCGTTTTATTCTGGACCAGCAGGGACTCATTTTAGCCAATGTCAATATGGTAGCCCACATGGATCAGAAGAAGATTAAGGTGGAAAACACCAATGTGGCTTATCGTACCGGCATTTTGTTCCCGGGAAATGATGTTCCCCAGAATGTAGCACCGGATACGGTACAGTCCAGCAGTAAGCACCGTCTTGTGGAACCGGTAGTCTTTAATTTACCGGTAAAAAAGGTCTTGGATGTGCCGGCAGGATTAAATGCCCCCAGTATTCAAGGAAAGTTCACCTTTACCTTAAGCGGCGTGGATGGAGCTCCTTTATTGGATGAAGAGGGCAATGCCATCGACACCGTAAAGCGTAATCCGGATGCTAACGGAGGTATGGTGAACTTCGGAAAGATTCGTCTTTTAAAGCCCGGAACGTACCAGTACAAGATTCATGAAAGCGGACAGCATTTGGATGGTGTGCAAAGCGAAGATATGGGAGATAAGTTTATCACCATTACCGTAACGGATCCGAATCACGTAAAGATGGAGTCGGATTTACAGCTTAGCGAGACCAACCCGATGACCTTTACCAACGTTTACGGCGTAGAAGCTATTGACCCGGAAATCAAGGTGGAAAAATTCCTAAGCGCAACGGCGGGAGTGAAGAAACCGGATATTTCCAATACATTTACCTTCACCTTAAAAAGAGTGAACGGAGAGCCTATGCCGGCGGAAGCAGGAACTGCAGACAGCCTGAGCAAGACCAATCCGGATGCTATAGGTGGAGAAGTAAACTTCGGAAGAGTACATATTACCCACCCCGGAGTATACAAATACACCGTAACGGAAAGCGGTTTGTTCCCCGGTATCGTAAACGATCCTCGTCCTACCAGAGAGATTACCATTACAGTTAATGATTTAGGAAATGGTCATCTCTTTGCCTTAGTAGGAGGAGACGACTTTAACTATACCAATGTCTTTACGCCTACCCCCACACAGGGACAGGTGGAGCTTGGAAAGAAGATTTCCGGATTAAAGCCTCCCAAGGCTGATCCCTTCCGTTTTGTCCTTCGGACGGAAACCATGGAAATTAGTTCCAACTCCGTATATTGGAATGACAAGAGAGAAGACCCAAGCTTTGATGAAAATGAAATCCTCCTGAATAACGGTAAGGGAAACGATACTTTCGAGGAGTATCTGGATCCGGATAACAACGTTATTAGGAATAAGAAAATCGTGAGCAACTCCG
>CAUSUG010000189.1:0-4390 GCA_963534765.1 uncultured Oribacterium sp. | reverse complement strand
ATATTAAGTCCTTAGATACAAATCGTGAGATAGCAGTAACAAGAGATGAGGGAGAGAATTTCTTTGTGGTTTCGGAGAGTTACCTGAATAGCTTAAAGGAATCTCTTTATATCGAGAGCATTCCCAATTTAAAAGAAAAAATATTAGAAGGAATCAATGAGCCAATCGACGAATGTTTGTCCCGTGAGGAGCTTAGAAAACAATGTATGAGCTAAAGTTTACTAAACAAGCATCAAAGGACTATAAAAAAGCACTCCAGTCAAATTTAAAGGATATTTTTGAAAAAATTTTAGACGAGTTGGAGCAAAATCCTTATCAGCCACCTACTGAAAAATTACTGGGATATCCAATTCCTACATTTTCAAAGAGAGTAAATATAAAACATAGAATTGTCTATAATGTTGATAATGAAAACAACGTGGTTAAAATACTATCGATGTGGTCTCATTATGAAACAATATAAAAGGAAAATAGTTCTCATGGAGCGATTTAATCATACTCCATGAGAACTATATTGCTTGTACCTATACTATGAATGTTAAATAATCGTTGTGTTTTCCAAAGCTTTTACTTATAGTGCAGCAACAATTCCCTGATCGTTAGCATAAATGGTGGCTACACCGGCGGCATTGGTCACCACAATTTCTTTATAGCTTCCTTCCTTCAGGAAGTCTTCTTTTACCTGTTCTGCCCGCTCCGGAGCATTGACATGGGTGATTACCAGTCGCTTTTCTTTTACCGCTTCCGCACCCCCGGCACGTTCAACGGCTAACTGCACCATTCTCTTTAAGGCCTTCTGTATACCTCTTTGCTGGTCCAATTTTACAATGGTACCGTTTACCGCACCCATAACGGGCTTAATGTTTAAGGCGGAAGCCAAGAAGGATTTTACGGCGGAAAGTCTACCGTTTTTCCGTAAGGTTTCCAGAGACTCCAGTACAAAAACCGTTACGATGTCGTTACATTTTTTCTCGACAATGTCTACCACTTCCACAAAACCGAGACCGGCTTCCTTACATTCTCGAATATCCAGGCAAAGCTTGCACTCACCGGCGGAAGCGGACTTGGAGTTAAACAAATGAATCTTCTTGGGAGAATCTTCATGGGACTCCGTATAGAGATCAATGCCGATTTTGGCTGCCTGATAGGTTCCGGAAAGCTGGTCGGAAAGGGTTACAATATATACCTCATCCGCATCGGATTCCTCAATGGCCTTCTGAAAGGCTTCCGGAGAAGGACAGGCGGTCTTCGCTCCGATGGAAGATGCAGCCATTCTTTTGATAAAATCTGCCTGATCAAAAGTTTCATCATCCATGATTCTATATTCCCCGATTTCCAAGCTTAGGGGAACCATACGAAAATGAGGATCCGCCTTCATTTCCGGTGTAAAATCTCCACAGCTGTCACAAATAATCTGATATTTCATAGGGTTTTCCCTTTCTAAGTAGTTTTCAATACTACATCCATTATAGGGCAATGCGGAGTACTGTCAAGGTATAGCCGGATTCCGGCCTTTGATTACTCTCTTTTTGTTTTTTATCCACTGACAAAATCTTTACGTTTATCCACTGACAAAATCTTTACTTTATTTACATTCTTTGAATTTCCGCCTGAATCATTTTTCCCATCAGCTCGGAAAAATGCTCTAAGGACTGGACCTTCGCAAAATTTCTGCCGAAAATCTTCTGGGCATTGGGAACATCCTTGTCCTTTCCGGTGTAGGCCAGTAGTACATATATGTTTTCCATGTGGGCTTTATGCACCATTTCCTGAATGTCGGAAATGGCCAGATCTCCGGAATAGTTTCTGGCTTTGTTTCTTACCTCCAAAAGATCGTTGGGAGTTAAATCCGTAAGCCAGATTAGCAGGCGATGGGAGGCAGTATTTTCCTTTAACTGCTCCAAAACAGCGGAAAGTGCCAGTCCGTCCCGGTTCGCACCGGTGGTGAAGTAACGGAAAATTTCCTTGTTCTTATTCCGTTCCGTATAATCCCGATAACGATTCAAAATCGTATAGCCGCTCATGGAGGAGTAGCCGAAAACCCGAACCGGAATTCGGCAGTTGTCCAAAGCCTTTGCCAGAATATAGCCCTGTTGGGATACGGTTTCCATCCGATGAATCTGGGAGGAAGAAGCATCCAGCAGTAAATCCACCGTGAGAGAGCCTTGACTGTCTGCAATTTCCTTTTGGAAAATTTTATTGTGGCCCTTTAGATATAGAGGTTTCCACAAAAGAGAAGGAATCAATTTGCCCTGATTGGAAAGGACAGGACTTGGCTCCAAGCTGCTAAGAAGCGCATTTTTCAACATCTGACTTAGTCTGAAAATCTGCGTCTGGTTATAGTTTTCTTCTTTTTCATAGGCCTGTTCATTTTTCTTTCTCTGGGCTTCCATTTCCTTTCGCATCTTCGCCGCGAAGCCCTTCAGATTTTCTTCCTCCTTGCCGTTAGTAAAATACAGCCTTGCCCCCTGATGATTTCCGGTGCAGCAGGCTTTTTCCATAGCTTCGGATTTTTTCTTATCAAAGAGTGGCTGTCCGAAATAACTTTGAATGTATTTTCGGAGGCCCTCCTCGGTGATTTTTTGGTATTTTTCGGAGGCAGTTTCCACATCCCGGCTGTCCGCCCCTCCCTTGCTTCGCTCTAAAAGTCCTAAAACCAGCTTTTTTGGACTTCCGGAGGAACTTCCATTTTCATCCTTTAGCCAAAAGAAAAGGTGGGGAATCTTGAATTCCCGCTTTTTCTTCTGCATGGCAGCCGGAAGACCGGGGAGATAGGTAAAATATTTTTGTAAGGTCTTGGAAAGACTTTGAATCCATTCTTCTGTATTCAGCTCCCCGGAAATTTCCACTTCTTTTAGAAGCTTTCGATCCACCAGATCCGGCAGGCCGCAGTCCTCTCCCAAGGCTGTCTTATAATGTCCTTCTAAGATCCAGCCTTCTCGGCTTTCCGCAATACTGGGAATAAATTCCTGAAGCTTCCGTTTGCAATATTCTCTACGAAGGAGAGCCAGACTTTCTCTTAGAGGACTTTCCTTTTCAAAGGTGGCATTTTCCAGTGCCAGCCAGAAGAGGGTTTCGTAGGTTTCCTGTCCCAGAGTTTCATGGAAGGTGCTGTAGAATGCCGTTAACTTCTTCCAGTCAAAATGGGTATAGCTGGCACCAATGATGGTATTCCAATACAGATCCGCCTTGCCTTCGTAGTCATACATACGGTAGCCGGGAGAGACCTTATAGTTATGGGCACCGTTCCAAATCATATTGGCAGCCCGTTTTTTTTCAAATTCTGTCAGCATCATAGGAAAATACGCTCTCCGGAAAGCTCTTTAGGAATTCTGGCATCCAGTAAATCCTGTACCAACTGTCTTTCGTAAAGGTCAAAGGACTTATTTACCAGTCCCATTTCCAAAGCCTTGGATACGGATAAGCCCTTCTGCATTGCTTTAATAGAAGAAATTAAACCTCTAAGGTCTAAGCTCCTGCTGGAAATTTCACCCCCGGAAACCTTTTCCTGAATTTCAGAAAAGAGGAGGGCAAACTGCTTTCTGTATTCCTCCGATAAGTTCGGAAATTGCTGCTGCAAAAGCTTATCCAGATTCTCCGCGCTGATCACCGGCATGTGGAGCACCAGAAAACGGGAAGCTAAGGCCTCATTGACCTCTCTGGTTCCTGCATAACCGTAATTCATGGTGCCGATAAAGCGGGTAGCTTCATGCAGGGGGAACTGGCCGTAGCCAGGCAGGTCGATGCTGTGACGGAAGTCCAGGGTAGCGTGCAGTACCGCCAAGGATTCATTTTTCGCCATATTGATTTCGTCTAAGATGCCGAAGCCCCCACGAAGGGCACACTCCAGAATCGGTCCCTTACGAAGCTTCACTTCTCCTTGGGAAAAGGTATCGCTACCCACCAGGGAGGAGGCGTCTGAATTGACATAAAGGGAAATATCCCATTCCGGACGGGAAAATGCCAGAGCCAGTCCCTGGGCTAAAACGTTTTTGCCCGTGGCCTTAGGACCGTCCAAAAGCAGGTTCGCTCCGGAAAGCAGGGCGGCAATGGCGGCTTCCCAGATTTCCTTTCCGTAGTACAAATACTCCATTTTCGGCAAACGCTTCTCGTCCTCTTCTTCCAGCTTGTAAAAGGAACGGAAGGAGCGCAGCTCCTCTAAAAGCTTCTCCGAAATACCTTCTTCTTCTAAAAATGTCAAAATATCCTTCATTTTCTATCCCCTATCTACTTTTATTATTCTTTCTGACGGCTATTTTACCGCAGTTTAGTACAGAAATCTTAAAATTCCTAATCTTTTATTTGAATAGCACAAAAAAATGAAAAAACCATCCTTTGATTTTAGAGGATAATGTATGTGTACAAAATACAAAATTGCTATTTATTTAAC
>CAUSUG010000188.1:0-4391 GCA_963534765.1 uncultured Oribacterium sp. | reverse complement strand
ATTGTATTGTTAATGAACGAATTTTGATGTATTATACCATAAAGTCAATGCGTTAAAATAACAATGTAGAAATATCTGCTTGGGGGACTTTGCATGGCAACAACAAATTTAAACATTAGAACCGATAAGGATATTAAAGAGCAGGCGGATCAAATATTTTCCAAGCTGGGACTGAATATGACTACCGCCATCAATATATTTCTTAGAACAACTATCCGCGAAAACGGGATTCCCTTTTCTTTAAAACTGGATACTCCAAATGAAGAGACGGCTACTGCTATCGAGGAAGGACGCCGTATAGCCTTAGATAGTAGCGTAAAATCCTATAAAACCATGGATGATCTCAAGGCGGCTTTGGAAGTATGAAATACGAAGTCAAGTTCACCAACCAGTTTAAGAAAGATTTTAAACTCGCTAAAAAACAGAATAAAGATTTAAATAAACTCTTCGATGTAGTAAATATTCTAGCAGAAGGCGGCATATTAGAGGCAAAATATCGAGACCATGACCTATCCGGTAAGTATAAGGGTACAAGAGAATGTTATATTGAACCGGATTGGTTGTTAGTATACGAAATTCAAAATGACGTTCTTGTCCTCATACTCTACCGTCTTGGAACTCACTCGGAATTATTTAAGAAATGAGCTGGAAAATTAAACTATTTTACAGTTTCAATGTTTAATTCATTTCCTCTCCCCATTCCTTGAGAAAATCCTGCATTAGTTTATCTCTTTTCTCCGCCATTTTTCGTGCCGAAGGGGTATTCAGCTCCTTGGAAATGAGTAAAAGCTTTTCATAAAAATGCTCTATAGAATTCTCCAAGCTTCTACCGTGGCTTCCACCAAACTGAAAGCAGCGGGCAATGCCGACAGCACCTATAGCTTCCAGTCGGTCTGCATCCTGTACAATTTTTCCCTCTATCGTCTCCGGAGCTTTTCCCCTGTTTTTGCTAAAGGAAACGGAATTAATGTTCTTGCAAATCTCCTCAATTACTCCTGCAGGAAGTTTCTCCTGCTCCAAAAATCTTCTGGCATTGGCATTATTTTCCGTATGGAAAAGCTTATGATCATCGCAGTCATGCAGAAGGGCAGAAAGAGCAATCATTTCCTCTTCTCCCTGTCCTTCCATTTCGGCAATCATCAAAGCATTTTTATATACTCGCAAACTATGGGCCAGGTCGTGCCCATCTCCGTTTCCCTGAAAAAGCTTTGAGATATAGGTTATCGCCCTTTCAATTCTGCTTTCTTCCATAATTTCGCATCTCCTCTATCAAATCATACACTCGCTCTCCGGAAAGAATCGTGGTCTTTCTGTCCTGAAACATATTGCCGTAACGAGCCTCCATTTGCCTCCAACGCTCTTCCAATTCTCTTTCTTCCCGTTCTTTTTCTTCCGTGAAAATGTCGGCAAAGCTAAGCTGTCTTCCTTCATTTTCCTCCAAATGGTAAAAGCCTTCCCCGATTAATCGCACCCTTCGCTTTGGAATCTGCTGTAAGAGAGCAGAGGCATTTTTATATAAGGAAAATGCGCTTTGGGTACTTTCCGAAATGAGAGCGGAACGGGTAATGGTTTTCATATCTGCGAAAGTGATTTTCAAAGAAACGCCTCTTGCATAGAGCCCGTATCGCTTCGCCCGATTTTCCACACGAAAGGATAAAAGAAACAGCACATCATCCAAAAAGGAATAGTCTGTCACATCCTCCTGAAAAGTCATTTCTTTACTGATGCTTTGGGTGTCCTCCGGACGATAGGGCACTACCCTCCGATGGTCGATGCCGTAGGAAAGCTCCAAGAGCATTTTCCCCTGATTCCCTAGAAGGCGAAGCACTTCCTTTTCTTTTTCCTGTAAATCCTTCACGGTATAAATCCCAAAGGAATAGAGCTTTTCCGCTGTTTTCTCTCCTACCGTAAAAAGTGCCCGTACGTCTCTGTCTCGCAAAAGCTCTACATAGTCTTCTCTTCTTTGAATCATAAAGAAGCCATTGGGCTTTTTCTCTTCGCTGGCGGTCTTTGCCGCCGTTTTTCCGTAGGCAATCCCTACAGAGCAGGTCAGCTTCAGCTCTTCCTTTACCCGCCTTTGAAGTTCTCGTCCGATTCTTTCCGCTTCAGAAAAATCCTTGGCGACTTCCGTTAAATCAAGATAGCCCTCGTCGAGGGCAATGTATTCCACTTGCTTGGTATAGCTTTCCAGAATTTCATGTAGCTCCTCTGATACCGCCTTATATTTTTCAAAATCCGGGTATAGAAAAACAGCCTTCGGGCAAAGCCGAAAGGCTTCCTTACTGTTCATGGCGGAACGAACGCCATATTTTCTCGCTTCATAGTTGCAGGTTGCCACTACGCCCCGCTCCGTTGGCTTTGCCCCGATAATCAATGGCTTATCTTTCAGAGCCGGATTGTCCCGCATTTCCACGGAGGCGTAAAAGGCGTCCATATCCACATGAAGGATAATTTGATTTTCTTGATATTCAGTTTGTGATAATTCCTGCATTTCCGATATATCTTTCCTTCTACTGAAAAAGGATACTCCATCTACTTCTCTGTTTTCGTTTCTATCTTTATTTACACTTTAACTTTTCCTATGCCAAACTTCTTCAAATCCACTTTTCCGTCCTTCACTTCCACCCCGTCTTCCTCAAGGCGTTTTCTCTGCTCATCTTCACCCCCAAAGGCAAAGGCAGGCGCTAATTCTCCCTTGGAATTCACAACCCGAAAACAAGGAATATTCTCCGGATCCGGATTCTTATGTAAAGCATTTCCCACGGCACGAGACATCTTTTTATTTCCGGCCATCTCCGCAACTTCCGCATAGGTAGCCACCCTGCCTTTAGGAATCTTCTTCACTGCCTCGTAAATTCGTTTTGTGGGGGAATCGGAAATAAGAGCATAGCTTTCTGATATCATTCTTTTCAGCTCTTCCTCCGGAATACTGCCGTCTAAAATAATGCTGTTCCAATGCTCTTTATTCTGGTGATAGGCAGGCTGTACCGCAGGATAAACTCTTCTCCAAAAGTCTCTCCATTCCGGATGAACCTTTACATTAAGATTCACTAAACCATTTCTTTCGTAGATAAGCAGAAAAGCTTTTTTATTTTCCTGAAAACGAATCAGCTCCCAATCCGCTGTACGGAAAGGATGGTCTATGTAGCTATCCGGAAAGGATAGACCGAATTGAATGGCTTCTTCTTTGGTTTTCATACTTTACAATTCACTCCTATTCTTCCCATCGTTCTTTCGGCTGTTAAGTCTTCCCAAAAGTATTAAAGTATTTCTAAGACTTTTTCTTATTTTAGCAAATCCCTAATCCCTTAGATAAAGCGGAGCCTCAGTTCTTACACCCTTTGCAAAATCTCCTCTTTGCAGCGTCACAAAATCCATATAGGGAACTCGATGTAAAAGATCCCGACAGCTTTCATAGATTTCCTTAAAGCATTCATGACAATGCTCCTCCGGCATATCCACAATAATCAAATAAGAAGTTGTACCGGTCTCGTCCCTTTTTAAAAGCATATCCAGCATAGCAATATCCGAGTGTGCCTTGGCAAAGGATATAAGTCTCCTATGCAAGGCTTCCACTTCTTCATTCTCCTTTGGATATCCCAGTAAAACCTCCGCATCTTTCTTCACTTCCACAGACTGTACTTTCGCTTCCCCAAATTCACTTTGGTATCCCGGGGAACTCATCAGGTTATGGATAAGCTCCGGACTCACATAGAAGAGTTGCGGGCCATAGGGATTGATTACAAAGCCTTCTCCCTTAGTAAGCATGGACACAATTTGAGGGAAACCGGCAATCATGGTTTCTCTTTTCCATCCTGCCTCCATCTGCTGATTCATAGCCTCCATTTGCTGATCCATAGCGCCTAGTGCAAACCAATCCGTAAATACCGGAAGGGCTGATTCTCCCCGGTCCATGGAAACATGAGGGATGGTAAGCTTCATCCCTGCCTTTAGGGTTACAGAGCCATCCTTTTCCCCTATTGGCAGGCTTCCGTCTGTCTCTATCACCACAAGGTAATGACTCCTCACCAGTTCTCTAAAAAAGAGATTCAGAAACTCTCCCTCTCCCTGTTTTTCAAAAAACACGCAACTTAATCCCAAAAGATAGGGGTTCTCCACCGCTTGGTTTACATTCGCTTCAATCTGATAGGGAATGTCTGTAATTACGGCATATTGCCAGTCGGGAGAAAGAGCCTCTTTTCGAGAGAAGAAGAGCTTTACCCTTCTCTGCCCTTGGGTTTCCTCTATCTTTATAATCGTGAGATGAGAAATATTTCCATCACGATGCAGAGCATAAACCTTCTCCCCTTCTTTGGCCTTTCCGAAGAGTTGGCCTTCTACAGAAAAACAATCTCCCTCTACAGCTGTATAGCTTTCCGCCATCAGCGTAA
>CAUSUG010000187.1:0-4448 GCA_963534765.1 uncultured Oribacterium sp. | reverse complement strand
ACCAGCAGTAAAAGCACCAGCCCGGAGGCATAGAGGGCATGGTAGTGGAGAGAATGATACTCCGCACTGCCCATTTCCAGCGCAATGAGTGAAGCGATGGTTTCGCCCTTGGAAAGGAGCTTCGGGAAAAGGTTGGCATTGCCCACCACCATCATGACCGCCATGGTTTCTCCCAGCGCTCTTCCGCTTCCCAGCAGAAAGGCAAGGAAAATGCTGCGAAGGGAAGAGGGAAGGATCAGCCTTAGGATAATGTATGCGGGAGAAAGTCCCAGAGCTCTTGCCTCTAAATAGTATTTCGCTTTTAATTTCACCATACTGTCCGTGATGGAATCCACCATAAAGGGGAAAATCAAAATAGAGAGCAGGATAGAAGCCAATAAGACACAGGAGCCGGTGCTCACGCCCATTTTCAAAAAGAGAGGCTTTCCAACGCTCAAACCGATAAAGCCGTAGACTACGGAAGGGATGCCGGAAAGTAAGTCCAAAAAAGGATAGAGGATGCGTCTTCCCTTATCCCAAAAGTAAAAGGCGAAGAAAATGCTGCAACCCAGAGACAAAATGGTGGAGAACAACAGGGCAAGGAAGGAAACGGAAATAGAGCCCATCAGAAAGTGGAAAATACCGAAGGACGCTGTTCCGGTGAATGCCATGGGGTTCCATTTGGAACTGAATAAAAAAGAAGGTAGGGAAACACTTTCAAAGAGGGGTAGGGATTCTTTAGCCAGAAAAAGAAAGAAAAAACTCAGAATACCGATGGAGAGAAACAAAAAAGCATAAACGACAAAAAGAAAGAGAGAGTTTTCCAGCTTTCTGCTTTTGGGATTCCGCATTTTTTCTTTCCTTTCTGCTTGGAGCGAACAAAGAATGACTCAGTCCTGTATTTTTTCTGAAGAATCAAGAGTGGGTGTCAAACCTAAATCATAGAAGAACTTTCATGCAGTATAGCTTTGAAAAGGGGGAAATTTGAGCGTGCCCCGATTTCAAAGCTATAAGCAGGAAAGCCTTTTATAATTTTGATTCTTAACAAGTGGCGCAAGAGAAGCCCGAGACCTCTTGTTCATAACGAGTATCGCTCGTAAAGCGTGCGATGCCTCGCTTTACAGCCCTGTCATTATGCCATTCTTATTTGGTGAAAGCAGGAATGTAACCGTTTGCTACAACCGCGTCGTAGCCTGTCTCGGAGAAAACGTAATCAATGAAGGCCTGCTCATTCTTGGTGATTTTCTTTCCGGTAACGAACATAACCGGTCTTTGAATCTTGTAGTCACCGCTGAGAATCTTCTCTTCGGAAGCTTCTACGTCGTCAACCTTGATTTCCTTTAAAACAGTGCTTTCTTTGTTCGCTTTGTTAAATGCACCGAATCCTACATAGCCGATACCGTTCGGATCGTTTGCCACATTGGTAGCGAGCTCTGTCATGGAAGCAGATTGGGTAGCGGAAGGGGTGATTTCCTTATCTCCCATTACTGCCTTCTGGAAAACTTCATAAGCACCGCCGGAAAGGTCACGGATATACACATGAATCTCATCATCGGAGAGAGCGGAATCCACCTGACTCCATTTGGTATATTCTCCGTCGAAAATCTTTTGCAAGGTTTCCGTATCCAGATTTTCCAGCTTATCCGCATTGGGATTCTTGCTGCTGACCGACACGGTTAAAGCATCCTTTGCCACTTCAAAGCTCTTATAATCCTTGCCAAGGCTCTCTACTTCTTTATCTTTGATGTCTCTCGCCAGCATACCGAAGTCGGCGGTGCCGTCGACAGCAGCCTTCACTCCTACGCCGGATCCGCCCGGAGCCACATAGATGGAGATGTTCTCCTTCGGGAAAGAAGCATCTACCTTGTCCCAGGTCTCGTACTTCTCGGTAAAGGAAGAAGCTAAAGAGGACATAATGGGGTACAAAGAGGTGGAACCGCAGAATAAAATCTGTGCCTTAAAATCGGAACTGTCGGAAGAAGTTCCTTCTGCCTTGCTTTCTTCCTCTTTTGCAGTAGTGCTTTCTACCGCAGTTTCCTTTTCACTTGTTGCCGCAGTGGTGGAAGCTGTGCTTCCCTTTGCGCCGCAGGCTACTAAAGAAGAAGCCAGAAGAAGGCCGCTGAGTAATAAAGATAGTTGTTTTTTCATCATTTTCCTCCCATGGAATTGCATAAATGAATCTTCTCTCACGAATCAGAAGTTTTCATACTTTTCGTATCAAAGAAGATATTGTAGAAATAGTCCTATTATGGGGAAGATTAAGGACTAGGTCAAGTGCAGAAAAGCTTGATAAAAAAGAGAAAAGCTTGATAAAAAAGAGAAATAGTATGAAACGACAGTTTATTTGCTGTAAGCAAGAAGAAATGTGTGCTACAATTTATTGAATGATAAATCAATAATGAAAGGGCCCTTCTGAGGAAGGAAGACCTACAAAAGTGTAAGTAATATGTTGTTTGTAGCAAGAAACTATGAGGTCTGAGAAGATGTACCTGAAGCTTGTGGAGGATTGCCATGAATGAGAACAAGAAAAAGGATGAGCTATGGCGCTCCGATGCCAATTCTTATGGGGAGTTAATTCGAAATATTGGCTCTCTACTGGAAACCGGTAAGAAGCAGGCAGTGTCCGCTGTGAATCAAGCCATGGTTAGAACCTACTGGGAAATCGGTAAGCATATTGTGGAGTATGAACAGGCAGGTAATGAGAAAGCGGAATATGGCTCTGAGACTCTGAAAAGGCTTTCTAGAGATTTGACGGAACGATACGGTAATGGCTTCGGAATGAGCAATATCAATAAGATGCGAAAGTTTTATTCGCTGTACCCAATTTTGCAGACAGTGTCTGCAAAATTGAGCTGGAGCCATTACGTAGAGCTCTTAAAGATTGAAGATTCTATGGAAAGGTCCTTCTATCTAAAAGAATGTGAACAGGATAACTGGGGCGTTCGGGAACTCCGAAGACAGATGAAGAGTATGCTGTTTCAGCGTTTGGCGTTGAGCAAAGACAAAACGGAAGTAATCCGGCTTTCAACAGAAGGACAGGTGGTTGAGAAGGCAGAGGATATTCTGAAAGATCCTTATGTTTTTGAGTTTGTCGGTTTGCCGGAACTTCCGGTATACAAAGAGGGAGATCTCGAAAATGCGCTGGTTAACAACCTGAGTCAGTTTCTGTTGGAGCTTGGCAAAGGATTCACCTATGTGGGCAGACAGCAGAAAATTAATATCGGCGGAAGAATCTATAAGGTCGATCTGGTCTTCTATCACCGTATCCTGAAGTGCTTTGTCCTTATTGATTTGAAGCGAGGCGAGGTACAACATGAGGATATTGGACAGATGAACCTATATCTAAACTACTTTCGTGAAGAGTTGAATACGGAGGGCGATACCGAGCCTATTGGAATTGTGCTGGGAGCCTATGAGGACAAACTGATGGTTAAGTATGCGACACAGAACATTTCCAATCAGCTGTTCGTCAGTCGGTATCAGCTCTATTTACCGAACAAGGAGCAATTAGAACAGGAAGTACGCCGTTTTTTGAGGGAAGAATAGATTAAGGTATATGATGTGGACATTAAAATTTAGCTTGTGATTTTCTTGAATTTCCTTGGAAGAGATATATTCTATCTGGTTTTTCAAAGTGGTATTAATTTTATTCAGAGTAGCTTCGACTAGAATGGAAAGGAACTCTATATTAGCTGAAAACAAAAAAACTATCGGCGAAAAGAGAAAAACCAGCACTGTAGGAAAGGGCGGATCTTAGTTCGTCCATTAAGGAGGAACTCGCATGTCTAAGGTAAAAAAAGACACGATTGAAGCAAAGGGTTTTGCTATTCAGATTTATACTAAAGACTTTAAAAACGACTATATCAGTCTAACGGATATTGCTAAGTATAAAAATACTGATGATCCGAGGTTTGTTATTCAGAACTGAATGAGAAACAGAAATACGTTAGAGTTTATCGGGCTATGGGAAGTACTGAACAATGAAAATTTTAACCGTGTGCAAATCGAAACGTTTAGAAATGAGGCGGGGCTGAATAGATTTACAATGACACCACAAAAATGGATTGATTCTACAAATGCTATTGGCATAATTTCAAAGTCCGGAAGATATGGTGGAACATATGCACATTATGATCTTGCGATGTAGTTTGCTTCATGGATTTCACCAGAATTCAAGCTTTACATTATTCAAGACTATACAAGGCTTAAGTTAGATGAAAATTCTAAGCTATCCTTAGCTTGGAATCTTAATCGAGAAATTTCTAAGATTAACTATAAAATTCATATAGATGCAATCAAAGATTATCTCTTAAAGGATCTTATCAACGAGCAGTTATCTTATAAATACGCAAGTGAAGCAGATATGTTAAATGTTGCCTTATTTAACAAAAGAGCGAAACAGTGGCGTGAAGTAAATCCATGGTTATACTTTTAGAGCGATGAGAGGATACAATATACTCCTGCTCGTC
>CAUSUG010000186.1:0-4479 GCA_963534765.1 uncultured Oribacterium sp. | reverse complement strand
GATTAGGGCTATTTCCCCAGTATAAACGCTCCCATCAATGTATTTACTCTACCAACACAAAAATGGCAAGCCGCCAAAGTGCGCTTAGCCATGTATTGTTACTACATTATATTCTGTAGAAATTAATTAAGTTGCATTCCGTACTTCAAGGCATTTCGTTTTTATAGTGATGCTCTGAAAATCTCTGCAATATCCTTCTCTAAAAGAGGAGCCCAGGCCTCTTCCAGGCCTTCATTTTCCGCAACATGCTTTGCCATTTCGTCAATTCTCTTTTCATCAATTCCCACATCTTTAAGATGCATAGGAATATTAATGGATTCGAAGAACTTGTAGGTTGCATCAATTGCCTGCTCCGCAATCGCAAACTTATCTTGCTTCTCATCGATTCCGAATACATTTACGCCATATTTTACAAAACGCTCCACCGTCTTTTCATTTAAGATATGCTTCATCCATCTTGGCGTGATAATGGCCAAGCCCTCTCCATGGGTAATGTCATAGTAGGCGGAAAGGGCATGCTCCATGCCGTGGCAGGGCCAGCCGGACTCACTGTTTCCAAGGGAGTAAATGCCATTACAGCCATAGGTACAGCAAAGCATCATCTCCGCTCTAGCTGTGTAATCTTCCGGATTCTCCAGACATTTCTTGGTGTTAATCATCAGGCTCTTTATAGCAGCCTCCATAAAACCGTCATTTAAGAGGGTAGAGTCCTCGCAGAAATACTGCTCGAAAATATGGTTCATGGCATCCGCACAGCCTGCTGCAGTCTGCTTCTTGGATACGCTAAAGGTATAAACAGGATCCAAGAAGGAAACCGCAGGATAAAGAAGGGGATCACTATAGCCCGTCTTATCATTGGTTTCGGTTCTGGAAATTACGCCTCCCGCATCATACTCACTGCCTGTCGCAGCAAGGGTAATAATATCCACAATCGGAAGTGCTTCCTTGGCTTTTACCTTATAAGTAATCAAATCCCAAGGATCCCCCTCATACTTTGCCCCTGCGGCAATGGCCTTGGTGCAGTCCAAAACACTTCCGCCTCCAACAGAAAGAATGACATCAATATTCTTTTCTTTACAGATTTTCACGCCGTCAAGAACGCTGGGATCATACTTGGGATTGGGTTGAATATCGGGAAGCTCATAAATCTCATAGTCCTTTAAAAGATCCTTTACCTTGTCATAAAGACCAATCTTTTTGATGCTTCCACTTCCGTAGCTAAGCAAAATCCTTTTTCCGAACTGCTTCATTACGTCCGGAAGTTCTTCGATAACGTCTTTTCCGAAAATCAATCTTGTAGGTGTCCGATAATCAAAATTTTGCATGGTTAACCTCCTGTATTCTCTTCCAATTTTATTGGGTCATTTATCGGGTCATTTATTGGGTCATTTATCGGGTCAGCTTGAACCGATAAAAATTTCCACATTTTCCTCTGATTTTCTTTGTTCTACTTTAACTCAAGATTGATTATATTTTAGCCCCCACATATTTGCAAATTCAAGCTTTATTTCGCTTACAGCTCGTTCTGTTATATTTCCATTTTTCATTTATACAGGCATTTAAATCAAGACACAAAAATAGCCGACCGGAATCTTTCCGTCAGCTATTTTCTCTACTCTCTATCCTATTGCTTTACTGCAAACTCTTATATACGGAATAGGCCTTTCTGGGTCTTCCGCCCCGCTCGTAGGCATCCTTTAATCCGAAGTGCATTTCCTGCAACGCACCTCCTACATTATGCATCTCCCCGGGCTGGTCGTACTCTCTGGCCAGGAAGAAGGCTTCCACATAGGGGTTATTCTTGGCAATGTCATAAGCCTTGGCAATCTGATCTGCCTGCACATCCTCGTTGGTGGCGTTAAAGCCCTGCTCGGAAAGAATCAGATGTCTTACCTTACCGCTTGGAGAAAGGTATTCCGGCTTTTGCAAATAATCCGTGAGAACATTTAAGTTCTTCATATTGATAATCAAAGAATTCTCGCTGTTCGTTGCCTTTCCGTCATCCTCAAAGTTCGGATCTGCCAGTCCTTCCGGATAGGGATGCCAGGCAATACCGTAATCCAAATCCCGCAGTCTGTCATTTAACAAACGCAGTAAGTCCTTTGCTTTGTAATATCCTGCGGAAGGAGAATGCTCTGTCCAAACATAGTCAAAGGGGATATACACATTGGCAGAAGGGTTATTCTGCTTGATTGCTGTGTACCAAATGCGGAAAGCATGGGCATACTGGTCCGCATAATTCTCAATACTGCTATGAGGCGTAAAATTCCAAACATTGGGATAGTTTATCTCATTTCCAATAACCCAGTTATCCACGGAGTCCTTATATAAGGAAGCAAAACGATTCGCCAGTCTGGTGGTGGCATCGATGCCGGCCTGTGTGGCCACATTATAGCCATAGTAATGGGCTTCCTGTCCGGTGATACCGTCCGGAAGTGACTGGGGCTCCGGATTATTTCTCGGCGTATTCAGCATAATGGCAGTGACGCTAACCCCGTTTGCCTTTGTATTTCGGAAGTTGTCCATGAAGTTTTGCTCATAGTTGGTAAAGTTGTAAATGATATGCTTTACCCCTAAATCTCTCACGGAAGTGGCATCAAAAAGGGTATCTCTTGTTGCCAGGCCCTTCTTGGAACCGGATCTGGAAAATACCGTATCATTCTGCGTCGCTGCATTTCCTGCGGAAGTACCTGTAGACTTGGTTTGCACGGCTCCATTTACCACCCAGGCACCATCACCGTTCACCTGATAGCCCTCCACCGTTGTATTGGTCAGAAGATAGCCGTCATTTTGAAAATAATAGGACTCGGCAATACCGTCTCCGTTGCCATCCACCCAGTTCCAGCCGGTAAGATAGCTTCCATCCGCATTTTCATACCACCAGCCGGTACCGTTACTTTTCCATGTTCCTGCAAATGCTGTCAGACTCATCCCCAAAACCATAGCCGAAGCCAAAAGGGGAATCCATGTTTTTCTTCTCATACTCTACTCCTTATACAGAAAATATTTCTCTTATTCTATCGAAAATTGCATAGAAAGGCTAGTATATTTCCGACATTTTCTTAAATAATAATTATATTTCCTGAAAAAGAAAAACTGCCCCGGGATATACGCGGGACAGCTGATTTAAAATCTTGTTTTTACCACCGGGGAGGAAGTTACTGCTTTCAGCTTTTTCAAACTACTACCGAAGCTGTTTCTTCCTCTTTCGGCTATATTAAACTACTGCAGGCGCTACTTCTTCCGCCTCTACCTTTACCTTCTTGCTCATTCTTGTGCGGATATCATATACCAGCATGAACGCTACAAGGATAAATCCAAGATATCCGTTCAATCCGTAAAGTACATTTACCAAAGAACGATAAGGTAAGAAGCAAGCGATAACGCAACCGATAATTCCTAATACTACGGTATAAAGCTTATACTTCTTGGTTCCTTCTTTCTCAATTCTTCCGATACTGGTCCAAAGAAGAGGAACGGAGGTGGTGTAAATTCCGCAGAAGATGATTACTGCAAAAATACTTGCCAAAGCAGGAGAAATGGTATTAGCCAAGATTAAAGCGGGAATGTCCGCCTGGCTGGTTACATCGACATGAGAAATCAATGCAACGCTGGCAATCACCATGGTTCCCATAATAAACACTGCAGAGAAAAGCATTCCGATATTTACTTCCTTTACCCGGTTCTTAGAACCGATTTCAGCCAGGAAGCTGGCGAACCATAGAAGCATGAAGCCTGCATAGGAAGCTCCGGAGAGGAAGGGATTACCGTTACCTACCTGAACAATTTCATGCTTTCCGGTATCTACTGCCTTTAAATTCTCCCAGAAATTGCCTGCACCGTTAAAAATACTGATAACGGAAACCACAAGGATGAAAAATACGATGATGGGTCCAATCTTTCCTAAGGCTTCGATAACACCGTCCAATCCGAAAATTACGGTAGCAATAACAAATACGGTAAGGATTACGGCTCCTACACCATTGGGAAGTCCCCATTGCTGTGCAGCTGTAGCATTGGCTCCGCCACACATTACGATAAAGCAGGCATAGCAGAACAGTGCTGAAAAGTAGTCGAAGAAGTTTCCAATATACTTTCCACAATAGTGGGTGTAAATATCTCCACCTCTCTTTAGCTTCAAACGATTTCCGTTTGTTGCGAAGGAAAGGTCGGTATAGATATAGATTGCTGCATTCACAGCGATGACAATCCAAAGCTTTGATCCGTAAGAAGCCACGTACTGAATAATCTCTTGCATGGTGGCAAATCCGGCCCCAATGTAGAAAGCGATGCAAGCTCCACAGAAGCTAACCACTTTCATAAACTGCAAACTCTTTTTTTCCATTATTCTACTCCTTATTTTTCTTTTAATTCATTCATTTTTTAATATGAATGTAAAGCAAATTGATAGTTTCGTTCTTCCTCCTTTCCCCTGATGTTTAATTGTTCCTGTCCTCTATATTGTTTCCACATTATATC
>CAUSUG010000185.1:0-4483 GCA_963534765.1 uncultured Oribacterium sp. | reverse complement strand
GTCTTAAGCATAAAAAATGCGAAAAAAGAAAGCTCTCATCGCATATCTTCTTTCGCATTCCAATTCTTAACGAATATCTCTAGCGTAGCATCTGCTATCTCGTTTATTTCTCATCCTTTGGGAAGGACCAGGATTTCACACTGACTTCCTTTCCATCCACCTGGGCTGTATCTATTTTTCCTCCGCTCTGGGGCGTCTCCTCTAAAGGAGCAGCTTCTTCCTCCGGAAGCATGGCGGAAAGCATAGCCAGTGCCAGTCTTTCCTGTTCTTCCGATAAACCGGCGGCACTCTTATTGCTCTCTGCATCCTCTGAATTAGCCTTCTCTTCTTTTTGGATAGCCTCCATTTTTGCAAAGGCCTCCTGCAGTAAAGCCTCCGTTTCAGGACTTAATATAGGCTCTGACTTGGTTTCGCTTCTAACTTCAGGGCGCTTTTCTTCCTTAGCAAGACGGGGAGGCGCTTTGAAGTCCCATAGACTTCCTTCTGTTTCCTGATTCTCATCCTGCTCCAAGGGAAGATCTTCTTCCTCCACCTCTTCCTGTAAAAAGGCGGTATCTTTGTATAATGGAAGTTCTTCCTCTTCAGCCTCGCTTTCCCCGACACTGTTGGTCGTGGACAAGGCCTCGGACTCGTTATTTCTTCTTCCTTTATAGAAGACTTTCTTTCTGCCGTTCTTTCGGAAAGGATCATCCTGATAGCTCATGGCCTCAATGGAGCCTACTCCGCCGGTGCTTTGTCCCTTGGTCTCCGAAGACTTCTCGCCACCGTTCTCTCCCTTTTGTTCCTCAAGCTTATCCGGCAACATCATAATACGGATTAGCTTGAAATCTCTCCTGATCCAGTAAAGAGGCAGTAAGAATGGCGCATTCTCCAATCCGGGATAGAGGCTCTTCATATAGGAGCTTTCCGGGAAAATCCAACGAAGCTGCTTCTTTATGCCGTCAAAGCGGTTCTTCCATTTTTCCTTCCACTTTCTCCACTTGGCTGCCCGTTCTTCTTTATTTTCCGCATCCTTAATGGCTTTACGAAGCTTGGCCGCCTCCGGAATACTGTCCGCT
Organism: uncultured Oribacterium sp.; assembly: GCA_963534765.1. Lineage (GTDB taxonomy): Bacteria > Bacillota > Clostridia > Lachnospirales > Lachnospiraceae > Oribacterium. Next base: position 3,425 of record CAUSUG010000185.1, on the reverse strand, counting down.
CCCACCATACCGTTGGAAAGAATACGACTTTCCATGTCATCAAAGAGACTGATGCTGTCCTTCGGATAGGGGAACAAAGAATCCTTACGACTGCTGAACCACATATCCGCCATATGCAACAAGGATTGAGACAACAAAGAAATATCCAACTCCTTGATTCTGGCATCCAGAAATTTCTTATTCATGTCCTTATGGAAAAGCTTATAAAACAGATAAAGATCCAAAAGCTCACGAATCTTTAAGCTATCTGTGCAGAAATGGTAGCAAGCCTCCGCCATGCGGAACATATAGCTGCTTTCCAAAGACAGAACCTTTAGTACCGGGTACTTCTTGTCCGGATAAGCTCTGTCCAGCAGAGACTTCATGTGTTTTTTGTAATTCTTGGTCAGGAAGGGCAAATGATGGTAAATCTCCACCTGAAAGCCTCCCGCCCTCTTCATGTGCTCTCCAAAGCCGGAATAGAACTGATCCGTCTCATAGCCCAAGTCAAAAAGATAGCCTCTGGCCATATAATACCGTTCTTCCGGAATATAAAGGCGAAGAGGGGAATTGGCCGCTGTTTCCGGCAAATGATAGAGTCGCCGTACAGCTGCACTTTCCAAAACCACCGCCGGAACCTTTACCGCCTGAAAAGCCCCTAGAATTTCCAACTCGGAAGACTCATAAATCTCACCGTAGCGAACCGCCTCCTGATAACGATGGAAAAATTTTTCACCGAACAAAGAGGGCACTCTGGCACCTGCGGAAAGCATCCCCAAGTAAATTCCCGAAGCTAGCTCATGGTAATCAGCGATACGGTAAAGTCTGCCCCAGTTCATTCTTCGCATCACCGGGAAGGAATCATCCTGTCGTAAAGTACTCCCCAATAAATTAATTAAAAACTTACCCTCATATACACTACGATTCATCGCCGTCCTTGCAATCCTTTCTCATCCTTGAACAACCTGCTGATATTTCAATTTTTACTTATCTTTTATTTCCTTCGTTAGAAAATAAAGCTATACCACTTCTTCCTTTAGCTCTTCGGGAATCTGCTCCCATAAAAACTTCTGGGTTTGTAATGCCTGGGCTGTGATCCTTGCATCTCTTTCTTTAATGAAACCTATGGATTCCTCAATCTTCCCTCTTAATTCCAGAATTCTTCTTTCCAGAAAGGGATAGCCGGCACTATGTTTTGGATCTTCCTGTAGAAGTCGTTGAAAAGTTCTTCTTAACTCTTCTTCCTCTTCCACTAAAAGATTCATCTCCACCCAGTTATTTTCCAACTTATTTAAAGCTTCCTGCCGCAAATCCAATAATAAGTCCAGACTCACATTGTCCTGTCTTTGCATGGCTTCGGAAAGCTCATCAGTCTCTTTTTTTAATTCGCTGACGATATTATATCTTCTCTGAAATAGGCTAGCAAGCTTTTCCAGCTGCGGATTCTCTTTTCTCTCCATGATTCTTCCTTTCCGTGACACAGAAGAAAGGAGCTGCATAGGCAGCCCCTTTCTTATCCCACAACCTTCGCTTCTTTTGGGATATGAGTATCTCTGGCAATTTTACTTGCCCCCAGGAAGCCGTCACGCAAATCGGATAAAATGTCAACCAGCTTGGGAAGCTCCTCTTGTCTTCTCTCTCTTCCGGCCTGTACCAGGCCTAAGTCAAAGGTAACAAAGTCATATAGTCTTGCCAAATCTCTACTGATAGGTTGCTCCATATCCAAGGTATTGTGCAAGTAACGAATAATCTTAGTGGTTTTCTTTAAGGCTTCTTCAAATTTCTCATAATTTTTATCTTCCAAAGCAAAAGTTGCTTTCTTTAAACACTTAATAGCCTCATCAAAGGTTAAAACCAACAGTTCCCCCTGACTCATCTGCATAATACTCTGCTCTAAATACTTCTTTTGATAATCGTTCATACAATCTCCATTTCCAAAGGTTTTTATCCAGCGGAACAAATATTTTCAACTCCGAAGATTTCTTCTTATTGTCTTATAATATGTCGTCCGGTCTATGGAAATGTATAAAGGATTTTTACAAAAAATAAAGAAATCGGATGAATTTCCTCCGTAGGATGCTTAGGCTTAAGACCTTGCTGCAAGCTTTGCCTGTTTTTTGGCTTCCAGATTGGAAACCACGATGGTACAAGCCGCATCTCCTGTAATATTTACGGTGGTTCTTCCCATATCAAAAATACGGTCTACGCCGGCAACCAAAGCGATACCGTCTACCGGAAGACCTACAGAGGTAAGCACCATAGCCAACATGATCATACCTGCTCCGGGAACACCTGCAGTTCCAACGGAAGCAAGGGTTGCCGTTAAAATAATGGTCAGCATCTGCCCAAGAGTCAGATGAATACCGTAACAGGAAGCAATAAAGATTGCGCAAATTCCCTGATAAATCGCAGTTCCGTCCATGTTAATGGTCGCTCCCAGGGGAAGTACAAAGGCAGCAATCTCCTTCTTTGCTCCCAATTTTTCCGTACACTCCATATTAATAGGAAGAGTACCAACGGAAGAAGCTGAAGAAAAGGCAAACATAATGGCAGGAAGCATTCCTTTAAAGAACTTTATAGGAGAAAGTCCGCCCATAAGCTTCACGGTAAGGGAATACACTACCACAGCATGGGCAACATAGGCAATATAGGCTGCCAAAAGTACCATAGCCAAAGATCCGAGAATCTTCGGTCCGTTTACCGCAATAACCGGACAAAGCAAACAGAACACACCAATCGGAGAGAGGCTTAATACCATTTCCATACACTTCATGAAAATAGCATCAAAATCATTGAAGGCACTAACCACTCTATGAGTTTTCTCTCCTACCAGAATGATAGCGAAGCCCAAAATCAGTGCCATCACGATAACCTGCAACATATTGGCTTCCACCATGGGCTGGACAAAGTTGGAGGGGAAGATGTTTACAATGGTGTCCATTAAAGACAGACTTCCCTTTACCTCATAGCTTAAATCCGCAGTGGCTACCACCGGAAACAGATTATGGAAAATGCTTCCGAAGAATAATCCGATACTTACCGCAAAAGCAGTGGTACATAAGTAAAACACCACCGTTTTCAAGCCTACGGAGCCCACCTGCTTAATATCACTCATGGAAATAATACCGCACATAATGGAAAACAGCACCACCGGCACTACAATGAACTTTACCAAGTTCAAGAAAATTGTTCCAAAGGGCTTAATATAATTTTCCGCAATATTACTGTGTCCCTGTAATAACAAGCCAACGATGATCGCCAAAACCAAAGCAATAAAAATCTGCATCGCTAAAGATAATTTTTTCTTTTCTTTCATTTCTTCTCCTTTCCACAACTCTATTTTTCACAAAGCTAAGATTGTACTGGATTACCCTATATTTTGTAAATGGAAACATTGCACAAAAAAAAGAGCTGCAAAAAATCAAAATAAAATTTCAGACCTATAT
>CAUSUG010000184.1:0-4500 GCA_963534765.1 uncultured Oribacterium sp. | reverse complement strand
GCTCGGAGATGTGTATAAGAGACAGCTTTGGGAATAAAGACTTGCCTTTCTTTAGACTTTGTGCTATCTTGGTACGGCTAAGGGGTACGCCCTAACAAAGTGCTATTGTTTATAGATAGCACATGCATTATGAAAACCAAGGAATCCCCAAGAGGGATAGACGAACCGCATGGTTGGCAATCATGCAGAAAGAGGGAGAAAATGAGAGAAGGTATTCATCCAACTTATCACCAGGCAACCGTAACATGTAACTGTGGAAACACATTTGTAACAGGATCCACAAAGCCGGAAATTCACGTGGAAATCTGTTCCAAGTGTCATCCGTTCTACACAGGAAACCAGAAGCTGGCATCCGCTAAGGGTAGAATCGATAAGTTCAATAAGAAGTTTGGAATGCAGCAGCAGTAAAAAGCAGGGCCTCGGCCCTGTTTTTTTGTTAATCTTTATGAAAAAAGCGTGATACTTTCTTGGGAACGATTGTTCAAAGGCCGGTACTTTAGTATAATTCTTCCTATTCCGGAAAGATAATTGGTTTATTTCCCGTTGAAACTTCTGTGTGTTTTGAAAATGCTTGGAGTTTGGAGATCATCTTCAAAATAGAAAAGAAAGAATAGAAATCTTATTGTATAGCCGGATAGTAAGAGCTTTGGAAAGGAAGAATTTTGGAAAAACAGGTATATAGCGGTATCGGCGGTCAGGCAGTGATCGAAGGCATTATGATGAAGAATAAGGAGGACTATTCCGTTGCAGTACGAAAGCCGGACGGCAGTATTGATGTGATACAGGGAGAGTATCTGTCTTTAACGGACAAATACCCTTTCTTCCGCCTTCCTTTTTTACGGGGGATTTTATCCTTTTACGATTCTATGGCACTGGGGATGAAGTGCCTTAGCCATAGTGCCAGCTTCTATGAGGATGATGAGGGAAGCGAGCCGGGAAAGCTGGAGCAGTTTTTGGACAAGCTTTTCGGAGAGAAGGTGGAGCAGGTGCTTTCCGTCCTGGTGATGGTCTTTTCCTTTGCTATGGCTCTGTTTATCTTTGTGGCTTTGCCCACCATTTTACTGAGCTTTGTGAAGAAATTTCTTCCTATTGAGTCGGCCTTGGCCTTTTTGGAGGGCTTGCTTCGTATTTTGATTTTTGTTCTTTATATCAAACTGATTTCCCGGGCTAAGGATATTCGCAGGACCTTTGAATACCATGGAGCGGAGCACAAATGCATTAACTGTGTGGAGCATGGGCTGGACTTGACCGTAGACAATGTGATGGCTTCCTCCAAGGAGCATAAGCGTTGCGGCACCAGCTTTATAGTCTATGTAATGATGATTTCCATCTTTCTCTTTATGTTTTTGCGTTTTGACAGCTTGTATTTAAAGATTCTTTCCCGACTGCTTTTGATTCCGGTGATTGCGGGCATCAGCTACGAGGTGCTACGTCTGGTGGGAATGGTGGACAATCCCATTACCCGACTGCTCTTCATTCCCGGGATGTGGATGCAGGGCTTAACCACCAAGGAGCCGGAGCGGGACGAAGTGGAAGTGGCCATTGCGGCGGTGGAGCGGGTCTTTGAATGGAGAGCCTTTCAGAAGAAGGCCTTTCCGGAGAAGGCAGTTTCCGAGGAAAGGGAGGCGTGATGGAAGATTGGACGGCTTCCTGGGAAGCTTTGGGCTTTCCGAAATTTAAGGAAGCAAGCTTACAAAAAATAGAAATAAGGGGGAAGAAGCTCCTTGTGGAAGCAGGGGTAGAAGAAGAGGAGGCGGCATTGGAAGTCCGCCTCCTTTTACAGGAGAGCTTTTCTCTGAATACCGCAAGCTATCTCCTTAGAAAGCAGGAGCCCTTATGCAAGGCGGGCATTGCACAAACGGAAATTTTGCAAAAGCTTCATTCTTTTTATGAAAACTTTGAAAAGCGGAGAAGGCGGATTCCCTTGGCGCAAATTCTGGGAAGGCAGAGCTTCTACGGTCTGGATTTTTTTGTCAATGAAGATGTACTGATTCCCCGGGCGGATACGGAGTGTTTAGTGGACTTGGTCTTGGAAGACTATGCAGACTTGGTAAAACAGGGTGAAAAAACTTATGCGGAAAAGCGAAATTCGGAAAAGAAAAATTCGGAGCATGTTTCGAATAAGCATGAGGATAATGTGGAAAATGGAGCAAATTCTTCTTCCTTAAATATTTTGGATTTATGCACCGGAAGCGGTTGTATCGGAATTTCGGTGGCAAAGCATTTGCCCTATCAGGAGCTGCTTTTGGTGGATCTTTCGGAAAAGGCTTTAGCGGTTGCCAAGAAAAATGCGGAAGAGCATTTAGGGGGAAATGTTAGGCTCTTGCAAAGTGACTTATTGACGGAAGTACAGGGAAAACGCTTTTCTCTCCTGCTCTCCAATCCTCCTTATATCGTCAGCAAGGTGATTCCCGGCTTGGAACGGGAGGTTTCGGAGTATGAGCCTAAGATGGCCTTGGACGGGGGAGAGGACGGACTGATATTTTATCGCCGGATTGCCAAAGAGGCAAAGGCGGTTTTGCTTCCGGGAGCAAGGCTTTACCTGGAAATCGGCTATGACCAGGGGGAAAGCGTAAAAGACATTTTCCAAAAAGAAGGCTATGAGGCGGTGGAGGTCTTTCCGGACCTTTCCGGAAATCCTCGAGTAATTCGGGGGATATTCCCTTCGTAATCAGAGAAAAATGGGAGAATTGGTCGGGAATGATTCGAGTGCTATCGGGATTGTGTATGGATGCAGTGGCTTGTTACTCAATTTCCATAGGGATAAATATGGTTCTTTCTTGACACGATATGCCCAATCTATTAGTATAAGGATTGCGATTTAATCTATAGATTCTTAAAGGAATCTTAAAATTGGTTTCTGGCAAAGCCATAGGCTTGCAAGAGAAAGAGAGGGTAAGATGAGCTACTTAGAGATTGAGAAGGTCATTGGAAGAGAGATTATTGACTCCAGAGGAAATCCAACCGTTGAGGCAGAGGTTATGCTGTCTGACGGAACTATCGGAAGAGGAACTGCTCCTTCCGGTGCATCCACAGGAGAATTCGAAGCATTAGAGTTAAGAGACGGAGATAAGTCTCGTTTCGGTGGAAAGGGTGTTGCTAAGGCAGTTGAGAACATCAACACCATCATCAACGACGTTTTACTGGGAATGGATCCTATGGATATCTATGCTGTAGATCAGGCTATGATCGAGGCTGACGGAACCAAGGACAAGTCCAAGCTGGGGGCTAACGCAATCCTTGCTGTTTCTATCGCAACCTGCAAGGCTGCAGCAAACGCTTTAGACATTCCTCTTTACCGTTTCTTAGGCGGAGCAAACGGAAACCGTCTTCCTGTTCCTATGATGAACATCTTAAACGGTGGAGCACACGCTACCAACTCCGTAGATACTCAGGAGTTCATGATTATGCCTGCAGGCGCTCCTTCCTTCCGTGAGGGACTTCGTTGGTGTACCGAGGTATTCCATGCTTTACAGAAGATCTTAAAGGATGAGGGAAATACCACTGCAGTAGGAGATGAGGGTGGTTTTGCACCAAACTTGGCTTCCGATGAAGATACCATTGAGCACATCTTAAAGGCTATCCAGGCAGCAGGCTACGAGCCCGGTAAGGATTTCGTTCTGGCTATGGATGCCGCTTCCTCTGAGTGGAAGAGCGAAAAGGGTAAGGGCTTCTACCATCAGCCAAAGTCCGGTAAGGATTTCACCTCCGATGAGCTGATTGCTCACTGGAAGTCCTTAGTGGAGAAGTATCCTATCTACTCCATCGAAGACGGTCTGGACGAGGAAGACTGGGAAGGTTGGGAGAAGATGACCAAGGAGCTTGGAGACAAGGTTCAGCTCGTTGGTGATGACCTTTTCGTAACCAATACCGAGAGACTTTCCAAGGGAATTAAGTTGGGATGCGGAAACTCCATCCTGATTAAGTTAAACCAGATCGGTTCCGTTTCCGAGACCTTAGAGGCTATCAAGATGGCTCACAAGGCAGGATACACCGCTATTTCTTCTCACCGTTCCGGAGAGACAGAGGATACCACCATCGCTGACCTTGCAGTAGCATTGAATACCTGCCAGATCAAGACCGGTGCTCCTTCTCGTTCCGAGAGAGTGGCAAAGTACAACCAGCTTCTTCGTATCGAAGAGGAACTTGGTGCAGCAGCATGCTATCCCGGATTCGGCGCATTCAATAGAAAGTAATTTATACCTAATAAAGAAGTCTTCTGTGCTTTGCACAGAAGACTTCTCTTTAAGTGTGGAACTGTAAAGAATCAAAATACAAAGATATTTCCGGCAATATAGGCTTGAAAATGGGGTATTAGTCCAAGACTTGCGAAAGACCGGCGAAGTGAAGGGCTGTAAAAATCAATAATTGCAGTGAATGATGCAGTACGGGTCTGTAAGAGGGGCAATCTGAGCCCGTCAGTACTTACTGAAAGCCGATGAAGTGAAGGACTGTAAAAATAAATAAATGAAGCGAATGATGCAGTGTAGGTCTATAATA
>CAUSUG010000183.1:0-4538 GCA_963534765.1 uncultured Oribacterium sp. | reverse complement strand
TTTTAATATATTATAAATAAAAGTCATTTATAAGCTTTTCTGATAATTTATTGGCTTGCCGGAGAGTACCTGCTTTCATCAACAAAGATCTCACCAATAGTTTAATGATACAAAAAAATACCGCTCCAACTCAGCTTACTCCCCATGTCGGAACGGTATCTATTATTCTATCGCTAATTCGATATTTTTTTCTTAAGCTAACTTAGCCTTAGCTGCATCGCAAAGAGCCTTGAATCCATCCGGATCTGCAATAGCTACTTCGGATAACATCTTTCTGTTCATATCGATGCCTGCGGACTTTAATCCGAACATCAACTTGGAGTAAGAAAGACCGTTTAATCTTGCAGCTGCATTGATTCTGGCAATCCAGAGCTGTCTGAACTGTCTCTTTCTCTCCTTACGTCCCTTATAGGACTCGGTAAGAGCACGCATAACGCTCTGCTTAGCCACTCTGTACTGCTTGGATCTGGCGCCTCTATATCCCTTAGCTAACTTTAAAACTCTATTGTGTTTCTTCTTTGCGTTCACTCCGCCTTTAATTCTCATCTTATCCTCCTATCATTCCCTTAGCCTATTACAGATAAGGAAGAATCTTCTTCATTACCTTCTCGTTAGTGTGGTCAACCACAGTATCTTTTCTCAAAGTTCTCTTTCTCTTTGTGGTCTTCTTGGTAAGGATGTGAGATTTGTTTGCCTTGTTTCTAACTAACTTTCCTGTACCGGTGAGCTTGAAACGCTTTGCTGCTGCTCTCTTCGTTTTTAGCTTTAACTTTGCCATATTTGCCTCCTGTGAATTTACTTTTTCGGGCTTAAAACCACTGCCATATTTCTACCTTCAACCTTTGCCGCCTTATCCAGTACGGCAATGTCGGAAAGCTTCTCTCCGAACTCATCCAGAATATACTTGGACTGATTCATACGAGACATTTCTCTTCCTCTGAAACGTAAGGCAATCTTTACCTTGTTTCCCTTCTCCAAGAACTTTCTCGCTGCGGAAAGCTTCGTATTCAAATCATTGGTATCAATGTTTGGCGTCATACGAATTTCTTTCAGTTCTGTTGTGTGCTGGTTCTTTCTGGCTTCCTTTTCTTTACGCAACAGTTCATAACGATATTTTCCGTAATCCGCAATACGAACTACAGGTGGCTGAGCCGTTGCTGCAATCTTAATCAGATCCAACTCCGCTTCTCTCGCCTTTTGTTGAGCTTCCTGAATGGACATAACCCCCAGCTGCTCTCCTTCTGCTCCGATGACTCTTACTTCTTTGTCCCGAATCTGCTCGTTAATTTCCAGTTCCGCATTTTTTTTAATGGCCATAAGCTCCTCTCTGCACAAACCCAATGTATCCCTTACTTTTCCGGAGATACTCGTGAAAAATAAAAATATGGTGGATTGTAAGCCAATCCACCATTGAAAATACACAAAGGTAATAATCAATATTAACCCGGGTCAGTGGACTGCCAAGGTGAGGTGGATACCTACTTTCCTGTCATAAGACTTAAGAATCTTAACACTCTAGTCTTCCTTTGTCAACAAAATCTTCTCAATTAAATCCAAACATTCTTCTCTTCCTGCCTTGGAAGTGGCGGAGAAGGGAATCATAACACATTCCGGACTGGCAGACAGGGCTTTTCGAATATCCTTTACTGCCTGCTGTTGCTGAGAACGCTTTAACTTATCCATCTTTGTGATAATCACAATGGGTTCATAGCCTGTTGCGGAACAAATCCATTGGAACATCTGTAAATCCTTCTCACCGGGAATTCTTCTACAGTCCAGAAGAAGCACCACCTCTTCGATATCCTTCCCCTGCTCCAGATAGCGACGAATCATACGATCCCATTTTTCCTGCTCTACAGGGCCTGTGGCCGCATAGCCGTATCCCGGAAGATCCACCAGATAGAAGCTGTCATTTACAGAATAGAAGTTAATGGTTCTGGTCTTTCCCGGTGTGGATGAGGTTCTGGCAAAGGACTTCCTTTGCAATAAGGTATTGATAAATGAGGACTTTCCCACATTGGAACGGCCTGCTAAGACAAATTCCGGCTTTCCTGTCCTTGGTAAAGTAGACTTTACTCCGCAAACATAGGGAAGATCTACAGAACGAATGACCATATTATCCTCTTTTCTTAAGCTGTTTTCTCTCTTTTACATTGTCTTCTTTGTTCTGCTGAAATTCCAGCCAGCGCTCCTGTCTCTTTTCAGGATTTCTTTCCACTCTGGGCTTTGCCTGATTCTCTACCACATCCTTGGTAATCTCTACCTCGGCAATATCTTCATCGGAAGGAATCTCATACATGATTTCCGTCATCATCCCTTCCATAATGGAACGAAGTCCTCTGGCACCGGTCTTTCTCTGTACTGCCTTCTCCGCAATGGCGGTTACCGCATCATCGCTGAAGGACAGACCGACGCCATCCATCTCAAAGAGCTTCTGGTACTGCTTCACAAGAGCGTTTTTCGGAGTGGTCAGAATACGCTTTAGGCTGTCCACATCATGACTGCTTAGCTCCACATCCACCGGTACTCTACCGATAAACTCGGGAATCAATCCGAACTTTGTTAAGTCCTCAGGCTGTACCTGCTTCAAAACATCATCATAGTTATCCTTATTCTTCTCTACGATTTCCGCACCGAAGCCAATGGATCCGGAAGCAATTCTCTTCTCAATAATGTGCTCCAAGCCGTCAAAGGCTCCCCCACAGATAAAGAGAATATTGGTGGTGTCAATCTGAATCAGCTCCTGTTGAGGATGCTTTCTTCCTCCCTGAGGAGGAACGGAAGCAACGGTTCCTTCTAAAATCTTTAAAAGAGCCTGCTGTACACCCTCTCCGGAAACGTCTCTGGTGATAGAAACATTTTCCGACTTCTTGGTTATCTTATCAATCTCATCGATATAGATAATACCGATCTCCGCCTTGGAAATGTCATAATCCGCTGCCTGAATCAGCTTTAAAAGAATGTTCTCCACATCCTCTCCCACATAGCCGGCTTCGGTGAGGGCCGTGGCATCCGCTATGGCAAAGGGCACGCCCAAAATCTTAGCCAGTGTCTGGGCCAGGTAGGTCTTTCCTGTACCGGTAGGTCCGATCATCAAAATGTTGGACTTCTGCACATCAATATCTCTTACCTTGGAAGTAATTCTCTTGTAATGATTATATACCGCAACGGAAAGCACCTTCTTCGCTTCGTCCTGTCCGATGACATATTCATCCAGGAAATCTTTAATTTCCTTCGGCTTCAATAAATGGATATCGGAAACCTCGCTTCCTGCATTCTCTCCGCCCATTTCTTCATCGAAAATCTCCTGACAAAGCTCCACACACTCATCACAGATGTAGGTGTTGTTCAGGCCGGCAATCATTTTCCGAACCTGCTTTGCTGATTTTCCGCAAAAGGAACATCTTACTTTATCATCCGGTTTCATAGGCATATTTCTTCCTGCTTTCCTTATTTTTTATTTCTTTTCTAAATCTGTTCTTTTCTGGAAAATGTGGTCAACCAGACCGTAGTCCAGAGCCTGCTCAGCAGACATCCAGTAATCTCTCTCCGTATCCGCCATCACCTTTTCAAAGGGCTGCTTACAGTTTTCCGCCAAAATCTTGGCTAAGTTCTTCTTGGTACGGAGAATCCATTCTGCCGTAATCTGAATCTCTGTAGCCTGTCCCTGGGCACCGCCTGAAGGCTGGTGAATCATAACCTCCGCATTGGGAAGAATCATTCTCTTTCCCTTGGCTCCCCCTGCCAGTAAGAAGGCTCCCATGGATGCCGCCATACCTACACAGATGGTGGAAACGTCACACTTAATGTACTGCATGGTATCATAAATTCCCATTCCTGCGGTTACAGAGCCTCCCGGAGAATTAATGTATAGGGAAATGTCCTTGTCCGGATCCTCGGACTCCAAGAAAAGTAGCTGGGCAATAACCAGAGAAGCGGTATCGCTGTTTACCTCGTCTCCCAGGAAAACGATTCTTTCGTTTAAGAGTCTGGAAAAAATATCATAGGAACGCTCTCCCCTACTGGTAGACTGGATAACATAGGGAATGGTTGTTATATTTTGTGGATAGGAAAAATTCTTCATGGTATACCTCCTCTATTATGGATTCTTCTATAGAATACCATAGGGCAATCCTTTCCCCTATAAACCCATGGTTTAAGAAAGAAAAGGACCGGGAAGCCGAAACAGGCTTCTCAGTCCTTAGTATTCTTTATTTCGGAAGCTTTACTTCTCAGCAGCTTCTTCCTTCTCTTCCTTCTTGCTCTTCTTCTCAGGCTTTACAAGCTTAGCTTCGCTTACCAGCTTATCAATGGTAGCCTGAATATCCAACTCTCTCTTAATGGAAAGCTTCTGAGAATCGCTGATGGTCTTTGCCAGATCTTCCTTCTTCATGCGGTACTGCTCTGCAATTCTCTCCAGTTCCTTCTCGATAGCTTCTTCGGTAACCTCAATGCCTTCCTTCTTCTGGATAGCATCCAAAACCAAAGAGGTCTTGATGTTCTGAACTGCGGTCTCTCTCATCTGGCTCTTTAATCCC
>CAUSUG010000182.1:0-4546 GCA_963534765.1 uncultured Oribacterium sp. | reverse complement strand
CTATAATACTTCGGCATAGTTCTTCTCCAAAAATTCTTTGTTTTTATGGTAATAATCCAAAATGATTTGACACTCAATTTCATCCATATTGGTTTCAATAATATTATCATGGAAAATTACAGCAACATGGTGAAAGGATTCTAAGTGGACAACGAAGACCTTGTCTTCTTTTTTTGTGAAGGCATAGCCATTGATAATCATGTCGGCTTCATCTGCAATTTTCTTTTTATCCTGTAGCTTCACGGATTTTCACCTCCTTAATATGAGATAGAAAGGAATCGACATCATAAGAAAGGTCTTCCAGAATAGGGACTAAATCAATATATTCTTCCATTTCTGCTAGTCCCTTATATTTCGCAATTACAACCAAATAGCCCGCATCCCATTCTATGACCTTCTGATATTTTTCTAATCTAGGAGAAGTCACAAAGCGAATAACATCGTCCTGAAATTGGAAAATGCTATAGCTACCGGAATTGCTTAGAAATGCTAAATTTTTTCTTTCTTCCATTCTTTTCTCCTTGTACTTTATCCAGTTTATATATCTTATCACAAAAAAATATAGAGAGTAATAGCCTGATAGAAAAGAAACCTTAGCCCTAAGTTAAGAATCAGAAAAGGAGGGGGATTAGCCCTCCTCTTTTCCGTAAAAATCATTTATTTTTTTGTAAAGACTGCAAATATTCAATGGCTTCATGCACATTGGAAAAAGTGAGACATTTTTGGCATAACCACTGATTTCGTTCATCCGTGTCCTCTAAACCGGGCATTCCCTCTTGTAATAACCGGACCAGCACTTTTTTGGAGTTATCCATGGCAGTAGGATAATGCTGTGCGATTTTTTTCGTGATCTCACCGTTTCCCTTTTTGTAGTGTGCTTCGTGTTTTAATAGCTTATTCATAATCTGCTTCTTTTCGGCTACGGTTTGAACAGAAGGATTATATAGTTCATAATGTAGTAAGAGCCAGTATTCAATACAGGCACTTGTCATCAGGAGACGAACCTTAATTCCTTGCTTTTTTCGTAGAGCACGCAAATATTTTATGATTTTGAGGCGATTATCCCAGAAGACAATATCTTTTGTTTCTACATCAAAGAAAAACCATATTTCATCAGTGACTTCAGCATAATCGCGGTATGATTTATCTTTAGCAAATTTGTCCTTTGCATCTTCAAATAAGCTGGTAGACTTTGGCTTTGGACATTTAATAGAGGCAACATCCTGAAATTCTTTTTTGAGAAAGTCGGTGTAAGCTTGCTCACTTTCACCCTCGCAAAATACTATGATATAAGGTTTTTCGGTTCTGGTCTTAGTAGGACGAGGCATTATTCGACCTCCTCGATTTCAATATTAGGGGTGGCACCATATTTTCCAACCAGATACGCCTTACGGATATTGTCACTGGTCCTGGTGGAGAATTCACTGATACTATAAAGTTCGGAAGAACCGTCGCTATTCTGTTTATCTGCAAAATAAATCTGATCTTTTCGCAGGTATTCCAGGTTTAAAAGCTCTGTGTTATGAGTGGTAAAAATGAGTTGGGCTCCATTTTTGTTACTGTCTTTACTTTGAAATTTTGCTACAACGAAGTTGACCAGTTGAGGATGGAGTTCCTTTTCCAATTCATCTACCAGTAAAATACCACCTGTTCGTAATGCTGATTCAATGGCGGGTGCAAGAGCCATCAGCTTTCTGGTGCCATCAGATTCATCAGAAAGATCCAGGTAAAAATTATCTTTTTTCCCGTCTTTCTTAACGCCTTGGTGGCTTGCTTGAGCAGAGACTTCCTGTAGTTGTAGTGAAATGGTGCCGTCAGAGGAGGTCTCAGAGAGTGCACGTATAAACTGTGATAATTCAGTTTTGAAGTCTTCCGGAATATCCGTTGGAAGAGGTCCATCTGACCGAACTTCCTTATTGTTGATTTCGAATTGAACATCTAAAATGCCTAAGTCTGCAGCCTTGGCATAATCAGAAATTGCTTTTAGCATCAGTTTATCTTCTGCATACTCTAAGATTTGACCGGGAATATCGGAATAGTCACGAGAAAAATATACTTCATTTCGAAACCACTGCATGGCTGAAACGCATGCTGCATCATTCATAGTACATGCCACTGAGAAAAACAGTTGATTTTCTGCAACCATTTTCCCGATTAAAGTTCTTTTGGATTTATCTTCTGTGAAAGAAAAGTTTTGCTCCTTTCTATCAAAAATGAGGGCTTTTTGTCCTTTGGGAGCATGGTAAAGATATTCTGAAAAGATTTTTTCTCTTGTTGCTGAAAAACCATACCAGTAACGAACGCCGTTAGAACTGTAAACAAATTCAAATTCTGTAGGGTCATTTTTCGAATAATCATTTAAGGAAAACGGGCGAACCGGAATAGTAGCACGATCATGCTGAGTCCTCTGTGCGTTTCGGATAAATTGTACGGCAAGCCAGAAAGCTCGAATGACGTTACTTTTACCTCCTCCATTTTTTCCATATATTGCACAGGATGGGAGTAATTTTATTTTAGAGGATAAAGGGATAAGCGACTTTTTCAAAGAATTAATGCCGCTTGCTTCCATGGATAGTACGGTTTCATCTCGAAAAGAACGGTAATTTTTAAAACGAAATTCAATGAGCATATTAACCACCTCCATAGATCATTTTTAGTGATAATAGCATTATGAAATACGAAATACAAGAAAAAATAGCAAAAAAATTGATTTTTAACACCTAATTTCATATTCTTGGTATTCTTGTAATCTGGTTTTTCTGAAAAGATAAGATTTCTTCAGAGGAAATACCTTGCAAAGGAAAGGATTCTCCTTTACTCTTAACGATAGCTTTTCCATCATTCTTTATAGGCTCTGAAAGTTCCTATAGGATGAGAAAAGCACTAAGGTAAATAAAATGGATAGAATCATTAGAGAAGTTTGAGTTTAAACTAAGCAATAAAGGAGATTAACTATAAATGAAGAATTGGAAAAATGAAGCGGAGGCCAGGGAAGAGATTAAGGCATTGGTAGCGGAGTATTACCACAGCTTTAAGGAGCAGAAGAAGGTCTTTCAGCCGGGGGACAGAGTGAGCTATGCCTCCCGTGTATTTGATGAGAAGGAAATGCTGTCTTTAACGGATGCCACTTTGGATTTTTGGCTCACCACCGGACGTTTTGCGGATGAGTTTGAGAAGAAGTTTGCGGAGTGGATCGGGGTGAAGCATGCCTATTTGGTAAATTCCGGATCCTCTGCCAATTTACTGGCTTTTATGACCTTGACCGCTCCGGAGCTTGGAGAGCGGCAGATTAAGCGGGGAGATGAAATCATTACCGTAGCCTGCGGCTTCCCCACCACAGTAACACCTGCTTTACAGTATGGGGCTGTGCCGGTGTTTGTGGATGTGACCGTACCTCAGTACAACATTGATGTTCGCCGTTTGGAGGAGGCTTTGTCCGAGAAGACCAAGGCGGTAATGATTGCCCATACCTTGGGAAATCCCTTTGATTTATCAGCGGTAAAGGCATTTTGTGATAAGCATTCCCTCTGGCTTGTAGAGGACAACTGCGATGCTTTAGGTAGCCGTTACACCATTAACGGAGAAACAAAGTTTACAGGAACCTGGGGAGATATCGGAACCAGCTCCTTCTATCCCCCTCATCACATGACCATGGGAGAGGGTGGAGCAGTATATACCAACAATGCTCAGTTGTCCAAGTTGATTTTGTCCTTTAGAGATTGGGGAAGGGACTGCATTTGCCCCTCCGGACAGGATAACTTCTGTAAGCGCCGCTTCCTTGGGCAATACGGGGAACTTCCTAAGGGATATGACCACAAATACACCTACAGCCACTTTGGTTATAATCTTAAGGTTACGGATATGCAGGCTGCGATTGGCGTGGAGCAGCTGAAGAAATTCCCAAGCTTTATTGAGAGGCGTAAGGAAAACTGGGCCTTTTTACGGGAACAGTTAAGCTCTTTAACGGATGATTTGATTCTTCCGGAGCCTGCGGAAAATGCAGATCCCTCATGGTTTGGTTTCTTGATTTCCGTGAAAAAGGATTCTCCGGTAAAGAGAAATGCTTTGACTGCCTATTTGGAGGAAAGAAATATTCAGACTCGATTGCTGTTTTCCGGAAACCTGATTAAGCACCCCTGCTTTAACCAGATTCGAAACACTGATGCTTATCGGGTGGTGGGCGACCTTACGGAAACTGACTATATTATGGAACACACCTTCTGGATTGGTGTTTACCCCGGAATGACCAAGGAAATGCTAAGCTATATGGCAGAGCAGATTTCCGCAGGGGTAAAAGCGTTAAAGGAGCTATAGGATTCAAGAACAGTTTTTGAAAATCTAGATAGAGTCGAGACAGGATTTTGTTTGTCCTTTTGAATTGGGCAGTAGACTGTAATGGTCTGCTGCCCTGTTTTTTATATGCTTATTTTTTATGAAATTATAGCTATAAAGCTAAGGCTTAGCCATCAATACACTTAGTTCCGTAAGCCTAATAAGCCTGCTGTTATACTGCTCCTTTATTCTTTCCCTAATTCTAACCGATAAT
>CAUSUG010000181.1:0-4558 GCA_963534765.1 uncultured Oribacterium sp. | reverse complement strand
AAACGCAGTCCATGGCGATACGGTATTCCTGCTCCGTAAAGCCTTTCCCGAAAATGTCCTTATCCATGGAACAGTATAGAGGCAGCTGTACCAAACGGAGTAGAGACGGAATATGCGTCTTTGCTCTTCCAATCTGAAAATCCCGGTCCGAAAAACAATAAAGGCTGGTATGCATCAAGGGATCCCGAACCCCCGGGTGCCTTGCGGCCACCTCCCTTCTGGACTCCAGACTTTCCCTGCCTCCCTGCATGGGAACATACTCATCTCCCAAGGTCATCAAAGCATCGTTGATGGTGGCTTTTTCCTCTTCGGTAGCCCCTAAGAGCAAAATTCCCTTACAGTGGGGCAGTCTTACCATGACCTCCCGAAGCCAGGAATGGTGGCAAAGCCCCCGAACCTCCGGCTTCTTCACATCCGCCTGATGGTCGAAGAGGAGGAGAATAAAATCCTCCCGAAGCCTTTCCAAGAAAAACTTTGTCAAAAAGTGCATCGAAGCACAGTCAAAAAAATGCAATCCATAGGGAGAAATATCCTTTTCCAAAAGGCTTTTCCGAAAGCCCATACAGCCCTGCTCCAAGCTTTCCGGATAATACATCCCATTTTCCCGAAGAGAACGATACTCTTCTCTTCCATATCTTCCTTGAAAATCAAAAAAGGAAATCTGTTCTTTCTCCATGCCTTACTCCCTTCTTTCCTCTTCATCCCCTCAAGCCACTCTAAAGCTCTATTCTATACTTTCTATAAATACAGTTCCATAGCCTATATAAAAACCGTATCATAGCTTTATAACAACAATGCACTGTTCTCAAAAAAGCAATTCCATGGGCTTTCGAAAACTCTTCTATACTATAAAAGAAAAGATTGAAAATCTCCATAGTCTAAATTCATTAAGCAAAGCCCCTTTGCCGGAGCGGTGGGACCTGCCAGAGTGCGATCCTTCCTTTCCAAAATTTCTTCTAATTGGGCTAGGCTTATCCTTCCCCTTCCCAGCTCCAAAAGAGTCCCGGTCAGTATCCGAATCATGTGGTACAAAAAGCCATTTCCCTCTACAGAAAAATGAAGGTAATCCCCCTCCTCTTCCAGGGAAAAATGATAAATCTCCCGCACAGAGCTTCCCCCCTGTAAAAGACTTTGGGCCTTAGGATTGGCAAAGCTTCGAAAGTCATGCTCTCCCTTTAAAAGCTCCATTCCCTCGGCAATTTTCCCACAATCCAGAGGAAAGGTATAATGGTATGCCGTCCTTCTGCGAAGGGGATTTTCCACCTTGCTCCGGCAAATGCTGTAACAATAAGCCTTCCTATGGGGGGTAAAACGGGGATGAAACTCCTGCTGCACGGAGTAGGCTTCCATCACCCGAATATCCTCCGGCAAATAGCTGTTTAAGGCTCGTAAAATCTGTTCTCCGGAAACCTTTCCCTCCGTATCGAAGGAAAGAAGATTTCCCAGAGCATGCACCCCCTGATCCGTCCGACTGGCTCCGATAAAGTTCTCCATTTTCCAAGGAAAAAGACTACGGAGCTGCTCTTCTACGGTGCCGGCAATGGTGGAAAGTCCCTCCTGCTTTTGGAAGCCATGGTAGGCCGTGCCCTCATAGGCCAGTTTTAATACAATCCGCTGTTCCATCCGCTTCCTTTCTTTTGTTCAATCAGCAGGCAGAAGACAAAGCTTCTTTACCTTCCCGAAAAATATCTACCATGCCAAAAAAAGCATTCTCTCTTTGTCGTACTCTCCTTGTGATTTTATCCGGCAATACCGCCCTTGCAATCCTATCCGGTATATCTCTCTATTTTTCTGATTTTATGGTAGAGAAACAAATCGGCTTCCAATGGAAAGCGCCAACACCATAAGCAGGAAGAGGTAGGAAAGATAATCTCTTCTTTCATAGTGGAGCGGCTTCATTTTCGTTCTCCCCTCTCCCCCCTGATAGCAACGGGATTCCATAGCCAAAGCCAAGTCATAGGCTCGTCGGAAGGCGGAAACAAAGAGAGGCACCAAAATCGGCACCATAGCCTTTGCCTTGTGAACGATTCCTCCGCTTTCAAAATCCGCTCCCCTGGCCATCTGAGCCTTCATAATCTTGTCCGTTTCCTCCACCAGAATCGGAATAAAACGTAGCGCAATGGACATCATCATGGCAATCTCATGGATGGGCAAATGTAGCTTTTTCAAGATGGAAAGCCCCTTCTCCATACCGTCTGTAAGCTCATTGGGGGTGGTGCAAAGAGTCATTAAGGAGCTGCTTAATACCAAAAGAATCAGTCGTACCGCCATCATAGACGCAATATGCAATCCCTCTTGGCTGATTTTAAACATATAAAAGCGGAAAATCTCTTTTCCCGGTGTTAAAAACAGGTTAAAGCTCACCGACAGTAAAAGGAGGAACAAAACACTTTTCAAGCCCCGAACCATGAAGGAAAAGGGAACATTGGAAAGCTTAATCAATAAAAGCAAAACCAGAGCCAGAAAAATATAGGCAGTCCAACTGTTTACAATGAACAAGGCAATCAGAAACAAAAATGTGCCGGCCAGCTTCACTCTGGGATCCAGTCTATGAAGAAGGGAGTCTACCGGGTAGTACTGCCCTAAGGTAATTTCTCTAAGCATTTTCCCCTCCCTTTCTCTTCTTATAAGCGGAAAGAATCATTTCCTTCGCTTCCTCTACCGTATTCTTCTTAGGGAAGGACAATCCCTTTTCCTCCAAGCTATACAAAAAGGCACGAATCTGGGGAAGTCCCAAGCCCAGCTCCTCCATTTCCTTTTTATGGGAAAATACCTCCTCCGGGCTACCCTGTCGGATACATTCTCCCTGATTCAAGACAAAAACCTCCTCCGCATAGCGGGCCACATCATCCATGGAGTGAGAAACCAAAAGGATGGTCATGGCATAGCGCTCCTGCAAATGGGCAATCACCTGAAACAGCTCTTCCCTTCCCGCAGGATCTAAGCCCGCGGTGGGCTCATCCAAAATCAAAAGCTCCGGCTCCATAGCCAGCACGCCCGCAATAGCCACCCTTCGCTTCTGCCCTCCGGAAAGCTCAAAGGGAGACTTCTGCCATAGCGCTTCTTCCACGCCCATGCTTCTTAAAGCCTCTTCCGCCTCTTTCTTGGCTTCTTCCAAGGATAATCCCTGATTCTTCGGCCCGAAAAGCACATCCTCAAAAACCGTTTCCTCAAAAAGCTGGTACTCCGGATACTGGAAGACCAAGCCTACCTTGAAACGAAGTCCTTGAAAATCAAAGCCCTCTTCCTTGAAGGAAAGTACCCCTTCCTTTTCCACCTTTCTCTTCTTACCCTTCCAGAACAAAAAGCCCTTGTCCTGCAGAATCAGGGCAGGATTTTTCCGAAAATGTACGGAAATCTCTCCTGTTTCCGGCTTAATCAGACCGTTAAAATGCTGTAAAAGAGTGGATTTTCCCGAACCGGTGTGGCCAATCAGGGCAGAAAAGCTTCCCCTTTTAATGGAAAGATGAATATCCTTTAGGGCATAGCTTTCCATGGCAGTGCCCTTCTGATAAATGCAGGAAAGATTTTCCACTTTCAGGATAAAATCCTTTTCTGTTTCCTTTTCCGTTTCCTTTTCAATTTCCGCTTCTATTTCCTTTTCTTCCGAAGAAGGGGAAGTCGCTTGAGAATGCTCTTCCTCTTTCTGCCCCTTCTCTATCTCTTCCACAAAGGAATCCTCCCCAAAGACGGAAAGCAATTCCTCCACCAGCTCCTCTTCCTTTAAAATCCCCTCTGAAACCGGCATACCGGAAAGACGAAGCTCATGGGCCAGGTCCGTAATCAAAGGCACATCCATTCGTAAAGACTTCAGCTCCTCCACCTCGGAAAAGATTTCCTTGGGTGTACCGTCCAGCACCAGCTTTCCCTGATCCATAAGAATAATGCGATCCGCATCCACGGTCTCTTCCATATAGTGGGTAATCAAAATGATGGTGATTCCCTTCTTTTGGTTCAACTCCCGAATAGACCGAATAACCTCTGCTCTACCGCTGGGATCCAGCATGGCGGTGGGCTCATCCAGCACAATGGTTTTCGGCTCCATAGCCAAGGTTCCTGCAATAGCTACCCTTTGCTTCTGTCCGCCGGATAAGTGATTAGGAGATTTTAGACGGTAGGCTTCCATATTGACCGCGGCCAGAGCATCTGCCACCCTCTTCCAGATTTCCTCTGTAGGAACACCGATATTTTCCGGCCCGAAGCCCACATCCTCCTCCACCACGGAAGCAATAATCTGGTTGTCGGGATTTTGAAAAACCATGCCCACCTTTTCCCGGATAGGGAAAACATTGGCCTCCTCCCGGCTGTCCATACCGGAAATAATCACGCATCCCTCCGTAGGAATCTGTAAAGCATTAAAAAGCTTTGCCAGTGTGGATTTTCCGGAACCGTTGTGTCCCAGTACACAGACAAAGCTTCCCTCTTCGATTGTGAAATTCAAATGAGAAATAGCGGAAAGTTTCTCCACTACCTCATCATTTTCATCCCTTCGTACGTATTCGTAAGTACAATCTTTTACTTCTATATTATTCAAAAATTTTCTCCTAAAGAAATACAC
>CAUSUG010000180.1:0-4570 GCA_963534765.1 uncultured Oribacterium sp. | reverse complement strand
CTATTTATTTTTCAGAAAGGAGCTTCTTATGCCCAATTTATGTCTGTCTTCCTTGAAACGGGGAAAAATTATTTTATTGCTTCTGATGATTATGCTTCTGGGATTTCTATTTTTGATGAATCAGGAACGGGAAAGAAAGATTATCTATAAGGGGGCTGCGGGGGAAGAGAAAGAGGCGTTTCTGGCTCGGGGCGCTTATGAAAGCTTAGAGGAAAATAGAAAGGTAAAGCTGCCGGAAGAGCAGAGCAAAACTGCAGAAGAAAAGCAAGAGGGACTAGAAAATCAAAAAATAGAAGATTCGGTAGAAGTGGAAAGCCAAGAAAACCTGGAAGGGAGTAAAAAGGCGAAAAAAGAAGATAATTCAGAGATTAGTAAAGGAGAAAGTCAAGAAGAAAGCAAAGAAGATAGCGAAGAAGAAAGTAAAGCAGGAAGTAAAGCAGAAATCGGAGAGGATGGCGGAAAGAAAGACGCCGGTATAGCAGATAGCCGAGAGGAAATTCAGCAAAATCAGAAGGAAAAGAAAATCAATATCAACACCGCTACCGAGCAGGAGCTGGAAAGCTTAAAAGGGATTGGTCCCGCCACGGCGAAAAATATCATTCGTTACAGGGAGGAATACGGCGGATTTTCCAGTATTGAAGAAATTAAGAATGTAAAAAGAATCGGAGATAAAATATTTGAAAAAATCAAGGCGGATATCTGTGTATAACAAAGGCCGGCGTATAGTTGACATGATTTTGTAAGCTTTATCCCTTGTGCTTTTCTGCTTTGCCCTTTATGATGAAAATGTTTTCCCGTATTCCGAAATTATGAAGAGCGTAATAGGAAGAGGGATAGGAATGTAAATGCGAGAGTGAAATTTTTAATGGGAAGGGACAGGCCTTTCTTTTAAAAAGTTAAAATATTATAGGAAGAAGTAATCAGGGAAAGATGAGAAAAAGAATGGGAATCAAAAAAAGCTTGTGCTCTATGGTGTTGTTATTATCCATAGTACAGAGTACATTGATATATGCAGAGGAAAGAGTTTACGGAATTTCAGACTACGGTCCGGTTTCCGTTAATGGAAGCGGAGTAGGAAGAGGAAAGGATCCCACCTACCAGTATATTGAAGACCTTCTTTATAATAATCAGGGGAATAATGGGAGCGGAAACAGTGGATCTGCAAATTCCGGCGGAAGCAACCCGGCAGCCAATCCGGGTGGCGCATCCTCTCAAACTCCGACGAAGAGTAGCGGTCAAAATACTGCTGTTACCCAGGAAAGAAAGTGGAATTTGGCGAAGCTTTCGGGAAATGGGCAAACCAAGTCTATCGGCTCAGAGGTGAATGCCAATTATGCAGTGGTTTTTGATTTGGATCAGGGCACAATCTTAGGTGAGAAGAACAGCTCTGCAAGCATGAATCCGGCCTCTATGACAAAGGTGATGACTTTACTTGTGGCGGTTGAGAATCTTCCGGATTTAGAGAAGAAGATTACCATTACCCAGGATATTGTGGACTATGTGAAGGCAAGAGGAGCCAGCAACTGCGGTTTTATGGCAGGAGAGCAGGTTCGGGTAAAGGATTTACTCTATGGGGTAATTCTACCTTCCGGAGCGGATGCGGTATTGGCTCTGGCTAAGGATATTGCCGGTTCTGAAGCAGGATTTGTAGCTTTAATGAATAAAAAAGCTCAGGACTTAGGGCTATCTTCAGACTGTAAATTCCAGAATGCTACAGGGCTTTATCACAGTACCCATCATATGAATGTGAAGGATATTGGAGAAATTATGGCGGCGGCTATGCGAAATTCCTTAGCCAGAGAGGTTCTTTCCACGGAGAACTATCAGATTCCTGCCACCAATAAGCACGAGAATGGTATTAAGCTGACGAACCTGTTTGTACAAAGAATAAAAGGGCAGGATACCGGAGGTGCCAGCGTGACTATGGCGAAAACAGGCTTTGTTCGTCAATCTATGTTTTGCGCTGTCAGCAGCGGAAAAGGAGCAAATGGAAAAAATCTTTTGGTGGTAACCGGCTACAGCTCCAGCACCTGGCAGTGTATTAAGGATCATGCCACCTTGTATAAGCGTTTCGGATAGAAGAAAAGGGGGGAAGCTATGCCAATTAAAGTACAGAACCATTTGCCTGCAAAGGACATATTAGAGAAGGAAAATATTTTCGTTATGGATGAACAGAGGGCGGTATCTCAGAATATTCGACCTCTGCATATTGCCATTCTCAACCTGATGCCTTTAAAGGAAGATACGGAGCTGGATTTACTTAGGGTGCTTTCCAACTTCCCGATTCAGACGGAAATCACACTGATGAAGATGGAATCCCATGTTTCTACCCATACCAGCTCAGTTCATTTAAATACCTTTTATGTTAATTTTTCATCCGTAAAGGACGAGTATTTTGACGGCTTAATCATCACTGGAGCCCCGGTGGAAAAGATGCCTTTTGAAGAGGTTGGATACTGGAAAGAACTTACGGAAGTTATGGAATGGTCCAAAACACATGTGTTTTCCACCTTTCATATCTGTTGGGGAGCCCAGGCGGGGCTGTACTATCATTATGGAATTCAGAAAGTGCCTTTGGAGAAGAAATTAAGCGGAATCTATTCCCATAGGGTTCTTCATAGGAAGAAGATGTTAATGAGGGGGATGGATGATGAGTTTTATGTTCCCCAATCCCGTTATACCGGACTGGATGAAGAGGCGGTAAAGAAAAATAAAGAGCTTTATGTGGTGGCAGACAGTGAAGAGGCGGGAAGCTACTTGATTTTGGCCTGCTCTTCTCGCCAAATCTTTGTTACCGGTCATTCCGAGTATGACCGATATGACTTGGATAAGGAGTATAAAAGAGATCTGGCGAAGGGAATAAATCCGGAGGTTCCGGTGAATTATTATCCTGATGACAATCCGGAGAATACCCCGATTTTATCCTGGCGTTCCAGCTCCAACTGCACCTATAGTAACTGGTTAAATTTTGTGTATCAGGAGACGCCCTATCGTTTGGAGGAAATGCGGCCGGTTTCAGAGGACAGTTATCTTCGGGATGACCATAGAAGTGAAAGAGACAGTACCGTAAAGTCTACCGATTAAGGAAACAATTAGTGACAGAAGCAATGAGTACAAGTAAAGGAGAAAGTTATGGATGCAGTAGAACGTTTGATTCGCTACCTAAAGATTGATACGGAATCCGTGCCGGATCAGGAAAAGATTCCTTCCAGCGAGAAGCAGTTTGATCTGGCAAGAGTCCTGGAAGCGGATTTAAAGGAGCTGGGGGTAAAGGACGTACAATGTACCGACCATGCCTATGTTTACGGGAAAATTCCTTCCAATTTATCGAAGGAAGAGCAGGAAAAGACTCCTGCTTTAGGCTTTATCGCCCACATGGATACTTCTCCCTCTGCAAGAGGTAAGAATGTGGAGCCCAGAATTGTAAGTAATTATGATGGAAAAGATATTGCTTTAAACGAAACCGAAGTTCTTTCTCCGAAGGTATTTCCAAAGCTTTTAGAAGCTGTTGGACAGGATTTAATGGTTACCAACGGAAAAACCTTATTGGGAGCGGATGATAAGGCGGGCGTTGCGGAAATCATGGCTATGGTGGAATATATTCAGACCCATCCGGAGTTTCGTCATGGAGACATTTGCATAGGTTTTACACCGGATGAAGAGGTTGGGGCAGGAGCAGACCTCTTTGATGTTCCTCTTTTCGGCGCAGAGGTGGCTTATACTGTGGACGGCGGCACTCTGGGAGAGGTGGAATATGAGAATTTCAATGCTGCCAGCGGAAAGGTGAAGATTCATGGTGTGAATGTCCATCCCGGTTCTGCAAAGGATAAGATGATGAATGCCAATCTTTTGGCGATGGAGTTTAATGCTTTACTGCCAAGCTGCACGCCTGCCAACACGGAAGGGTATGAAGGCTTCTTCCACTTATGTTCCTTTGTGGGAGAGGAAAGTCTGGCTACTTTGGACTACATTATTCGTGACCATGATTGGGAGAAATTCCAAGAAAAGAAGAGAATTTTCCAAGAGGCGGGAGAGAAGCTGAATCAGAAATACGGAGAGAAGGGGGCACAGTTTTCCGTAGAAGTGAAAGACAGCTACTATAATATGGTGGAAAAGGTTCGCCCTCATATGTATTTGATTGATGTGGCAAAAACAGCCTTTGAAAAAGAGGGAGTTACCCCGAAGGTTTGTCCCATTCGTGGAGGTACAGACGGTGCTAAGCTTTCTTTCATGGGCTTACCCTGCCCCAACCTGTCTACGGGAGGAGAGAACTACCACGGGATTTACGAATACCTGAATCTGAATTCTTTCAAAAAGATGATTCCGGTTCTTTTAAAAATTTGTCAGGAAATGATTGGAAAAAAACAATAAGTTCCGGGCGATAAGACAAGACGGGCTCATAGATAGGACAGGCTCATAGAATAGGGCGGACTTATAGAACAAGACGTCTTGATGAAAAGCTACAGGACATTATAGAAACAAGAGAAAGGACCTTCGAGTATACATTCGAAGATCCTTTCTTTTATATGAATAGACTGCTTTTTCGTCCATCACTGGCATCCCTTTATGA
>CAUSUG010000179.1:0-4580 GCA_963534765.1 uncultured Oribacterium sp. | reverse complement strand
CTCCATCAGCAGAAAGGACGCGGAAAATGGATCAGTTAAAAAATAGAGGTTTAGAAATTCCTTTGATTCAGGGGGGAATGGGGGTAGGAGTTTCCCTTTCCGGCCTAGCGGGGGCAGTGGCAAAAACAGGAGCTATGGGCTGCATCAGTACAGCAGACTGCGGCTATCGAGAAGAGGATTTTCGCTGTTTTCCTGAGGAAGCCAATCTTCGTGCTTTGCGAAAGGAAATCCAAAGAGCGAAGCTGCTTAGCGAAGGAAAAGGAATGATTGCCATCAACGCCATGGTTGCTACAAGACAATGGGAGGATGCTATCAAAACTGCCGTAGAAGAGGGAATTGACGCAGTGATTTCCGGGGCTGGACTGCCCTTAAGTCTACCGGAGATTGTACCGGAAGGAACGGCTTTGATTGCGCCTATTGTTTCCAGCGGAAGAGCTGCCAAGGTTTTGCTTAAGACCTGGAGCCAAAAATACCAAAGAACTGCAGATTTTGTAGTGCTGGAAGGCCCTTTGGCAGGGGGACATTTGGGCTTTAAGGCGGTAGAGGTGGAAGAGGCTACAGCCAAGCCCTTGGAGGAACTGATTCCGGAGGTACTTTCTGTATTGCGGGTTTTCGAAGAAGAGTTCGGACGGAAAATTCCCCTCTTTGCGGCAGGAGGCATTTGGAGTAGAGAAGACATTGTGCGGATGCAGGAGGCGGGAGCTTACGGTGTACAGATGGCCACCCGCTTTATCGGTACCAAGGAATGTGATGCCAGCACTGCCTATAAAGAGTACCTCATTTCCAAGAAGGAAAATGACCTGGAAATCATCCATAGTCCGGTGGGCATGCCGGGAAGGGCGGTGAAGAGCCCCATGCTGGAGAAGCTCGGTCTTAGCGGACGGATTGCCCCCAAGCATTGCTCCCGTTGCATACACGGTTGTGACCCGGGAACGGTGAAGTATTGTATTACCCATGCCCTCATTTCCGCTGTGGAGGGAAATGTGGAGGAAGGTCTCTTTTTCTCCGGGGCAAATGTGGAAAAGCTTCGGGAAATTGTTTCTGTGAAGGAAGTCGTTGATGAGCTGTTCCCTCGAGAGGATGACGACCGGCTTCTTCATTTGTTCCAAAGGGAGGAAGTATACAGCTTTTAAACTCTTTCATTTAATTAAAAGGAAAAAACGAGCTTATAGCGAAAAAGGATAGAAAAGGATAATTTTTCTGCCCGCCTTTGTCGAATAGAATACTAAGAAATCTATGCAAAGGAGGCAAAATGGAGATTAAAGCATTCCCCGGAGGAAGAGGAATTTCAAAGCTACATACCGGGAACAAGTCGGTTTCGAAGAACGAAAAAACCGAAGCCAAAACCAAGGAAGGCTCTTCGGTACGGAAAGACAGTATTCAGCTCAGTGCGGAGTATGAAGCATTTTCTCAAAAAGCAAAGGGGCAGGAAGAAGACAACGACCTTGCTGACGTCCTTTCCGATCTTTTGAAGGATATGGAGAAGGATGTAAAGGATATCAATAAGCAGAAGGACTTTCAGCAGGAATGGGCATCCCGGCTGGAAGAGCTTGAGAATGCGAAAAAATCCGGAGAGGAGGCATCCAAGGCCTTTAAGGATGAGACTGATGCGTTCCGCATTGCTCTATTGTACGGCTCCGGAA
Organism: uncultured Oribacterium sp.; assembly: GCA_963534765.1. GTDB lineage: Bacteria > Bacillota > Clostridia > Lachnospirales > Lachnospiraceae > Oribacterium. The sequence goes on along the minus strand of CAUSUG010000179.1, from coordinate 2,937 downwards.
AGGCTGTAAGTCCGAAAGATCTGGAATTTTTAAAGGAAAAAAATCCTAAAGCCTATGTCATGGCCATAGCCATGAGAAGCCTGCAAAAAACCGTTGAAGAGGACAAAAAGAAGAAATCCATTCGAGGAGAAGAAAAAGAAGAGCAGGGAGACAATGGTATGGACGCCATGAAAGATGCTATCCAAGAGTCCTTCGAGAAAAAGAAAGGCCTGGAAGCAGAAGGAATGAATCCGGTAGAGGTGAATATGGAAGAAATGAATACTGGAGAGATGGAAACAGAATAAAAAGCAAAAATTACTGAGCCTCGGCGAAGCGAAGGACTATAGAAATTGTAAAGTAGAAACGAATTGCAATATAGGTCTGAATTCAGGGTAGTCTGAGTTCGCCGGTACTTGCAAAGCTACGAAGCGAAGGATTGTAGAAAACGAAAAGCACAAGCGAATGATGCAGTGTAGTCTATAAGAGGGGCAATCTGAGCCCGTCGGTACTTGCGAAAAACAAGAGAAACGAAGTTTTTCGCTTAGTATCCGCTACGTGGCGAAGTTAGCGGGAGCGTGCCCTGATTATAGACTACACTGCATCAGAGCGCCTTCTTAAAACGAGTACAGTCCTTCCTTCCGCAGGGGCGAAGTTAGCGAGAGCGTACCCGATTACAGACTCATCCTGCATCAGAGCGCATTAAGCGGAATGCTCCTTTGCTTCTTCCGAAAGCTTCTCCTTCAGCCAGCCCTCCATAACGACGGCCTGGTTAAAACGCTCTTCTTTAGTAGCATAGAGAAGGGTAACATTTTCATGAGCAAGATGCTCTCTAACCAAAGCAATAAATTGCTCCTTCTCCGGATTCTTCTCCAGCTCTTCCCAATACTTTTTCTCAAATAAGGGGAAATTCTCCTCTTTATGATTGAAAGTTTTGCGAAGAAAAGTAGAAGGGCTCATCTCCTTCGCCCAGTTATCCAAAGCGGCACGTTCCTTTGTGATGCCTCGTGGCCAAAGTCTATCCGTCAGGATACGAAATCCATCCTTATCTGTTTTTTCTTCATAAATTCGTTTACATTGAATAGAATACATTGTATAGCTCTCTTTCTACTGCGTGTTGAAGATGTTCTCTTTTGCAAGAGATTTTTCCGGTGCTTCCCAGAAGATAAGATTTTGGGCAAATGATGTTTTGACTGGAACTTGTTCAGCTTCCGAAAATAAAACGATTTCTTATATCGGATTAACCGCCCCATAGGGGCGGCTTTCCTTGATTCTTAATGAGTATTGTTTGCAAAGCAAATGTTACTTTGTTTATGCTTAATACCTATCGCGAGTGGTGTGTACACTAGCTTCTTTATTCTTAAAGGCTATCGCCGGCAAGGCATACGACATCTCGTTTATGCTGTTTCCGGGAAGAAAATCTTCATGTCATCTTCTACGGTTCCGATTCCGGCAATGCCGAAGTTCTCTACAAGAACCTTTGCTACATTGGGAGAAAGGAAGGCGGGAAGAGTTGGTCCAAGGTGAATGTTCTTTACTCCTAAGTAGAGAAGGGCAAGAAGAACGATAACAGCCTTCTGCTCGTACCAAGCAATGTTGTATGCCAATGGTAACTTGTTTACGTCGTCTAAGCCGAATACTTCCTTAAGCTTCAGAGCGATTAAGGCTAAGGAGTAGGAGTCGTTACACTGTCCAGCATCCAAAACTCTTGGAATTCCACCGATATCGCCAAGATCCAGCTTGTTGTACTTATACTTTGCACATCCTGCGGTTAAGATTACAGCATCCTTTGGAAGTGCCTTGGCAAACTCTGTGTAGTAATCTCTCTTCTTCTGTCTTCCGTCACAACCTGCCATAACCACGAACTTCTTGATAGCACCGGACTTTACAGCCTCTACTACCTTATCCGCAAGGGCAAATACCTGCTCATGAGCAAATCCGCCTACGATGGTTCCGGTCTCGATTTCTGTTGGAGCGGGGCAGGACTTAGCCTGTTCAATGATGGCAGAGAAATCCTTGATCTCGCCGTACTTTCCGCCGATGTGCTTGCATCCGGGGAAACCTGCTGCACCGGTAGTCCAAAGTCTGTCCTTGTAGCTGTCCTTTGGAGGAACGATACAGTTTGTGGTCATCAGGATTGGTCCGTTAAATGGCTCGAACTCTTCCTTTTGCTTCCACCAAGCATTTCCATAGTTTCCTGCGAAGTGCTTATACTTCTTAAAGAAAGGATAGTAGTGTGCAGGAAGCATCTCGGAGTGGGTGTAAACATCTACGCCGGTTCCTTCAGTCTGGTCCAGGAGCATTTCCAAATCCTTAAGGTCATGTCCGGAAACCAGGATACCCGGGTTGTTACGAACACCGATATTTACGGTAGTGATTTCAGGATGTCCGTAGGTAGAAGTATTTGCTCCGTCAAGCAGTGCCATACCTTCTACACCGGCCTTACCGGTCTCTAAGGTAAGGGCTACCAAATCGTCTACGGAAAGGCTGTCGTCTAAAGTTGCGGCAAGAGCCTTCTGGATGAAAGCGTCAACATTGGCATCATCCTTTAAAAGTGCATTTGCGTGCTTGGAATAAGCTGCAAGACCCTTTAATCCGTAGGTGATTAACTCTCTTAAAGAACGGATATCTTCATTTTCGGTAGCTAAAACGCCGATGCTCTGTGCAAAGACAGGGTAATCCTTTTCTGCTACTTCTACGGTTGCGGCCTTAGGAAGCTTGGAGCTGTCGGAAAGAGTTGCTCTAACCGCATCTCTCATCGCGAAGGTCTCCTTGATATTTTCAATGATAGCATCATTATCAAAGTTTGCATTGGTAATGGTGATGAAAAGGTTCATAGTTACTCTGTGGTTTAACTCCTGAGACACTTCCTTTCCCTCGGCTCTTAACTGCTGAGCCACAGCAGATAATCCCTTGGTTGCATAAACCAACAGATCCTGCATAGCCGCTACTTCCGGCTTC
>CAUSUG010000178.1:0-4589 GCA_963534765.1 uncultured Oribacterium sp. | reverse complement strand
ATGATATATCGGCTTTTTGCCTCTACTTTCTTTCGAAATGATGTATAGGCTTTTTTGCCTTTACTTCCACTCATAACGAAGTACCGGCTCTCTTGCCGCCTTTACTTCATCCAATCTTCCTACCGGAGTAGTTACAGGGGCGTTATGAAGCGCCTGGGGATTGGTCTGAGCTTCCTCATAAAGCTTTCTGAAAACGGCTACAGCATCGTCCAAAGTTTCCTTGGACTCTGTCTCTGTAGGCTCAATCATCAAAGCTTCATGAACGATAAGCGGGAAGTACATTGTGGGCGGGTGCATTCCGTTATCCAACAGGGCTTTGGCAATGTCCATTGCAGAAACCCCTGTCTTTTGCTTAAGATCCTCTAAGCTCATAACGAACTCATGCATACAAATCTGATTATAAGCCATGGTATAGAGATCCTTCAGCTTATTCATCATATAGTTGGCATTTAGCACCGCATTCTTACTAGCCTGTGGAATTCCTTCTTTTCCTAAGGTCTTGATATAGGTTAATGCCCTAACCACTACTAAGAAGTTTCCGTAGAAGGCCTTCATGTCTCCGATAGACTTTGGAGCCTTCACAAACTTCTTCACTGCATCTCCGTCAACCAGATATCCGGGCATGAAATCAGCCAGAAGCTTCTTACATCCAACAACTCCACTTCCGGGACCTCCGCCACCGTGAGGTGTGGAGAAGGTCTTATGAAGATTCAAGTGAATAACGTCAAAGCCCATGTCTCCGGGACGAACAACACCCATGATAGCGTTTAAGTTGGCACCGTCATAATAGTTTAATCCGCCGCAATCATGGATTAACTTGGTAATCTCTAAGATATTTTCATCGAAAATACCTACGGTATTGGGGTTGGTCAGCATCAAGCCGGCAACATCATCCCCTAAAACCGCCTTGAATTTCTCCATATCTACACAGCCGTGCTCATTGGAAGGAATGGTTACCACCTTGTAGCCTGCCATAGTAGCGGTTGCGGGGTTGGTTCCGTGAGCCGCATCAGGAATAATAATCTTGTTTCTGTTAAAATCCCCTCTGCTCTCATGATAAGCCTTAATCAGCATGATTCCGGTGAACTCACCGTGAGCACCTGCTGCAGGCTGAACCGTTAAACGATCCATACCGGTTACTTCACAAAGAAGGGTTTCAATCTCCTGGATTACGGAAAGGCAACCCTGTACGGTATGCTCCGGCTGCAAAGGATGAATCTCTGCAAAGCCGGGTAAAGCTGCCATATCATCATTAATCTTCGGATTGTACTTCATGGTGCAGGAACCCAAAGGATAGAAGCCGTCATTTACACCTCTACACTTTTTAGCAAGCTCTGTGTAATGTCTGCTGATTTCTGTCTCTGACAGCTCCGGCAAATGTAATTCAGCCTTTCTTTGATCCTTTGCAGGAACATCTACCACTTCCACATCACAGGGAGGGAACAAACTGCAATGTCTGCCGGATTTGCTTTTCTCGAAAATAAGCATTACTTCACCTCCTTTAAGATTTCTACTACACGGTCCATGGAAGCCTTATCATTAACTTCCGTACAGCACCAGAGAATTCTCTTATCATCCAGAGGATATCCACCAAGGATGCCTTCCTTCTCTAAAGCCTCTAATGCCTTTGCGGAAGAAACGGAAGACTCTGTTACGAATTCATTGAAGAAATCCGCCTTATACTGTGGCTTAAAGCCGATCTTTTCTAATTCCTTGGCCAGATAATGCGCCTTGGAGGTAGAAAGACTTGCCGCCTCCTTTAAGCCTTCCTTACCTACTGCTGCAAGATAAACACCTACAGCTAAAGCACAAAGTGCCTGGTTGGAACATACGTTACTGGAAGCTTTTTCTCTACGGATATGCTGCTCTCTGGCCTGCAGAGTCAATACATAACCGGTTCTTCCCTGATGATCCTCTGTAGCTCCTACGATTCTTCCGGGAAGATTTCTCTTCATCGCATCAGTGGATGCCATGAATCCAAGGTAAGGTCCTCCGAAAGCAATGGGAAGTCCTAAAGGCTGTCCGTCACCAACCGCAACATCCGCTCCATACTCTCTGGGAGTCTTAAGAACACCAAGAGAAATGGGATTTACGCTCATAGCAAACTTTGCCCCTGCCTCATGGGCAATCTCTCCAATCTTCTCTGCATCCTCCAGATTTCCGTAGAAGTTCGGATGCTGGATGAAAACTACTGCAGACTCTGCATCTACCTTAGCCTTCAAAGCTTCTACATCGGTCAAACCATCCTTCTCCGGAATGATTTCTACCTGCATACCGTTGCCATGGCAATAGGTCTTGATGGTTGAAATCGTGTCCGGATGCATCAGAGCGGAAATCAAAGCCTTGCTTCTCTTTCTCTCTCTGCACATTGCTACTGCCTCAGCCGCAGCCTCAGCACCGTCATAAACGGAGGCATTGGATACGTCCATGCCGGTCAAGTCGCAGATCATGGTCTGATATTCAAAAATAGATTGTAAAATACCTTGGCTGGTCTCTGCCTGATACGGGGTATATGCCGTCAAAAAATTCTCTTTACCAATCACGCTCTTTACAATAGAGGGAATAAAATGACGGTATGCTCCGGCACCTCTGAAGATCACCGGAAACACTACGTTTTTGTTCGCCAGGGCGGACATATCTCTACGTACTTCCAGCTCGGACAAACCGGCAGGAATAGAAAGCTCGCCTTTTAATTTTACTTCCTGTGGAATATCTCTAAACAGATCATCAAAGGAAGAAAATCCACTTTCCAGAAGCATCGCCTTCTGCTCCGCCTCTGTATTGGGAATGTATTTTCCCATAATCCACCACCTTTCTTTCGGTTAGGGTCTTCCTTAAGAAGATAGGGGAGACCTTCCCATTCTATCCCCTTAAGGAAGGATTCGCATTCTGTCTCTATTACAGAGTCTTTAAGAACTCCTCATATTCTTCTGCGGAAAGAAGCTCTTCCTTATCGGTAACATCCTTTACCTTTACGAACCAAGCCTCATAGGGAGAGCTGTTGATACTTTCAGGAGCATCCAAAACAGCCTCATTGATTGCACTAACCACACCGGTTAATGGAGATATTACATCGGAAACAGCCTTTACAGACTCAACATCGGAGAAAGACTCTCCCTTTGTTACACTGTCGCCCTCTTCCGGAAGATTTACGAAAACCAAATCTCCTAATTCGCTCTGCGCATAGTCGCTAATTCCTACTACGTACTCTCCGCCTTCTTCCTTAACCCACTCGTGATCCTTGGTATACAATAATCCCTTTTGAACTGCCATCTTTTTTTCCTCCTTAAAATAAGTAGTGTTGATTAAACCGTTTTCTTTATAAAATAGATCTTCCCGGAAGAAAATCTGATTTTAAAAATTTGTCTTTCTTCGAGTATTGCACCTAAAGTCTGCAATCTCTCCCTTGAAAAATGTTTTGCTTTTATTTCTCTCTCTTGTAGAAGGGAAGTGCTACCACTTCTACATCTACCTTACGTCCACGAACGTCTACCTGAAGCTGAGTGCCAACCTCTGCATACTTGGGATCGATTAATGCCATTCCTACCGGATAGTTTAAGAATGGGCAGTGAGTTCCAGATGTGGTGTGACCGATAACCTGATCTCCCGCCAAAACGTCCTGATGCTCACGGATAACGCCTCTGCCGGTAACCTTCAGGCCGACTCTCTTAATCTTTGGCTCACCCTTGGCTTCAATAGCAGCCTTTCCGATAAAGTCAGGCTTGTCCATCTTTACCGCAAACTTCAATCCGGTCTCAAGGGGAGTGATTTCATCATCCATCTCGTGACCGTAGAGAGGCATAGCCGCTTCCATACGAAGGGTATCTCTGGCACCAAGTCCGCAGGGAATCAATCCCTCTTCTTTTCCTGCTGCCAAAAGCTTATCCCACATTTCCTCCGCCTTGCTACTGTCCAGATACAGCTCTACACCGTCTTCTCCGGTATAACCGGTCTTGGAAACAATACAGGGAATACCGTCAACCGTAGCATTAAATACAGCGTGGTAATATTTCTGAGGAATATTTTCTTCGGAGGTCAGCTTTCTGATAATATCCATGGCCTTAGGGCCTTGAAGGGCAATCTGGGCATAATCATCGGAAACATTGGTGAATTCCACATCCCCGAACTTATGCTGTACCATCCAGTTAAAGTCCTTCTCACGGTTGGCAGCGTTTACAACGATGAAGTAGTCGTTCTCTCCTTTCTTGTAAACGATTAAATCGTCTACCACACCGCCGTTTTCATTACACATCAGGCTGTATCTTGCCTGTCCGTCCACCATGTTCTCAAAGTTATTGGTTAAAATCTTCTGAAGATTTGCCAATGCATCCTTTCCTTTGCAAAGTACCTCACCCATGTGAGACACGTCAAAAAGTCCGGCTTCGGTTCTAACCGCCATGTGCTCCTTGATTACTCCACTCTGCTCATACTGAACAGGAAGAAGAAATCCGGCGAAAGGAACAATCTTTCCACCTGCCTTCACATGTGCATCATACAACGGTGTCTTTAATTCCATAAACTGCCTCCTTTGTTTTATGGTGATTTTATCATCAAGCTTTTTCCCTACCGCCTAACCCTTACTGTCAGAC
>CAUSUG010000177.1:0-4610 GCA_963534765.1 uncultured Oribacterium sp. | reverse complement strand
CCACAGCTTGTGGACGATTTACGAATATCACAAAGCAGTGGAAATTTTGATAAGATTTTTAGCATCCCTTGGGGGCATCAAAGATATATTATGGATAGATGTGAAGGAGATTTGAATAAAGCATTTTTCTTTATATCGAAAACATTAGAAAATAGCTGGAGTAGAGCTGTACTCTTAAATTTCTTGGATACAGACCTGTTTGATAGACAAGGAAAAGCAATAACAAATTTTACAACTAATTTGCCTGCTTTACAAAGCGATTTAGCCAATGAAATGACAAGAGATCCCTATAATTTTGACTTTATAGCTATCAGACAAAATTATAAGGAGCATTACCAAGCATAGAAGAAATCGAAAATGAACTAAAATAAATTTTCACAAGACGGTAGATTAAATAAGTCTGTCGTCTTTTCTATTTGAAGTAAGATGTTCATAAATTTGTATGAGAGAATTGCTAATGATTCCTTGATAGATTTAACAGTGATGTAAATGTGGTTTTTGCTAAGGCTCATTTAGGTTTTGCTAAGGCTCATTTAGGTTTATAGAGAAAACATTTTCATTTTATGGTATACTTCTCGTTTGAGAGTAAGGGATTTCCGGAAACATTGGAAGACTTTTGCCAAGCAGAAATGCAGATGTAAAGTATAGATAAAGCGATTGCTATAAGATTTTAAGGGGGACTATGGAAGAAGCAGAGAAAATCATTTCGGTGGATCAGGTAAGCAAGGTCTATCGTTTATACGATAAGCCCATAGACCGGCTACTGGAAAGCATTAGCCTTCGGAAAAAATCTTACCATAAGGATTTCTATGCCCTGAGAGACATTTCCTTTTCCGTAGGAAGGGGAGAGGCAGTGGGGATTATCGGCACCAACGGCTCCGGTAAGTCTACCATGCTGAAGATTATCACCGGGGTACTCAGCGCCACCACGGGAAAGGTGGAAAGCCGGGGAAGCATCTGCGCTCTTTTGGAGCTGGGCGCCGGCTTTAACCAGGACTATACCGGTATTGAAAACATCTATATGAACGGCACCATGATGGGCTTTAGCAAGGCAGAGATGGATGAGAAGCTCCCTGCCATTTTGGAGTTTGCGGATATTGGAGACTTCGTGTACCAGCCCGTAAAGTCCTATTCCAGCGGTATGTTTGTCCGTCTGGCCTTTGCCCTGTATATCTCCATTGACCCGGAGGTTTTGATTGTGGACGAGGCCCTGTCCGTGGGAGATGTGTTCTTTCAGGCCAAATGTTATCACCGCATGGATGAATTAAAGCGGAAGGGTACCACCATTTTGATGGTAACCCACGACCTGGGCTCGGTAATGAAGTACTGCGACAGGGTGGTGCTTTTCCACAAGGGGGAAAAGGTTGGGGAAGGCCTTCCCGGGCAAATGGTGGACAAGTACAAGAAGATTTTGGCGGGAAAGGATCCCCACGCCGAGCAGTTTATGGAAGAGCAGAACTTCCTTGGAAATGTAGACGGAGAAGCTACCGGAACAGTTAACGCATCAGGAACCACCGGACAAGATGCAAGTACCGGCAATGCCGGCACCACCGGAGCTGAAGACAAAGCCGGTACCACCGGAGCCGGCACTGCCGAAACCACAGAAAAAAATGCTGACACAGGCATAGCCTCAGGAACCGCCGAACCCGCATCCCCCGAAGCCGGCCAATCTTCCCCAAAGCCTACCGGCTTTATGAAAGACCATTTGACCTTAAACCCTTCCAGCCAGCAGTACGGCAACGGTAAGGCGGAGATTCTGGACTTCGGGGTGCTGGATAAGGACGGGCGCCCCGGCAATGTGCTGTTAAAGGGCGAAGAATTTTCCATTAAAGAACGGATTGTCTTCCATGATGATATCGCTGCCCCCATTTTCACCTTCACCATCAAGGACAAGCGAGGCATGGACCTAAGCGGCACCAACACCCTTTTTGAAGGAAAGGAAATCCCGGCGGTAAAGAAGGGAGACGAGTACTACTGCACCTTCACCCAGCGGATGAACCTGCAAGGAGGAGAATACCTTCTCTCCATTTCCTGCACCGGCTTCGAAGAAGGGGAGCACACAGTTTACGACAGAAAATACGACATTACCAGTATCACCGTTTTATCCAATAAAAACACCGTTGGAATTTACGATATGGAGTCGGAAGTGACTCTGGAAAGGCATGAGGCATGAGTTTTTCGAAGCTGCAATCCAACTTAATCGAATGGATTTCGTTTTTCCCCGGCGAAGGGGGGCTGGAGAAGGACAGCAAGGTCCTGCTTTTGGCAGAAAAGGACAGCCAGGAGCTTTTTGAAAAGCTACTACGAAAAAGAGTAAAAAGCATCAGTCTTCGTCTGGAGGAAGACCGCTTTGACTATATTATTATTCCCCTTTTGACCAAGCGGCATTTGATGCTCTTCCAGGGTTCCTTGGAGGAGATGCTTCGCACCTTTTTGGAGAAGTGGCTACTTCCCGGGGGTGAAGTGATTTTGGGGATGGAAAATGAGAATGCTCTGGAGCGCATTTCCACCGGATACTACGAGAAGGAGCCGGCTTACCAAAGCTATGATGCTTTGAAAATGCTGGAAGAGAGCCTGAAAAAGGACTACCCGAAGGCTCGGGCAAGTCTTTATTTTCCTATGCCTTCCTTAGAGTACCCCATTCACTTTTATACAGAAAAAAGACTTCCCAAGGAGGGAGAGGAGGGCTACGGCTATGTGGCGCTAGGAAAGAAAGGGGTCTTCCCCCAATTTGCCCCAAGCTTTCTTTATCGTTTCCGGGGGGATGCCACGGCTATCCTTTCCATGAAGGACGTCCATAGCGAAGAAGTGGAATATATCAAATACAATTCCAGCAGAAAGCCGGAGTATGCCCTGAAAACCGAGATTCTTCGGGATAAAGAGGGTAATCGAAAGGTCTTAAAGGAAGGCATAGGGGCGGAGGCTAATGCCCACATTGATTCCTTGCCGAAGAAGCGGAAGCTCCTTAGCGAAAGCTTCGCCCGGCGGAAGATTCAGGTCTTGGAGGAGGAAGGCTTTTGGCGGGCCTATGCCGGTTCCCAGTCTCCTTCCAGCATTTTGTACCCCTTTGTAAAGGGAAAGAGCATCGGAGAAATTCTGGGAGAGCTGATTTCCCAAGGAAAGGCTCCGGTCAAGGAAATCCAGGAAGCCCTGCATCTTCTTTTGGGAGAGGACAGCTTCATCAAGCCTGCCAACTTGGATTTGCTCTTTGACAATGTGATGATGGACGGAGAGCAGGCGGTGCTCATTGATTGCGAGTGGGTGAAGGAAGAGGGAGAGGAACGGCTTTTCCTCCTGTACCGCATTCTCCATTACTGGTACGAAGAATATAAGGACAAATTAAAATACAAGGACGAAGAAAGTTTCTTCCGCCTGTTCTCCATCAACAAGCCGGAGCTTCTTTCCTGCGAGCGAAAAGAGGCCATTTTCCAGGAAGAGGTTCATGGAGAGGGACAGGAGGAAAATGTTTGGGCTTATCAGCAAAGTCGTATGAGCCCGGAGAATTTCCAAAAGCAGAAGGAAGAAATCGCCCTACGCCGGGAGCAGATTCAATATTTGCAGGAAGAGCTGAAGGAAAAGGAGATTTCCGTAAAGAAAGAGCGGGAGGTAAACCGCTTAACCAACGTGCATGTGGGCAATTTGGAAAATGTGATTCGTGCCCATGAGCGGGATATTGCCCAGTTACAGGAGGAACGGAATTATTTTGAACGGCACCAAAGTCTGCCATCGAAAATCAGAAGACGGCTTTCCGCCGTCTTTAACCGCCGTTTTCCAAAGGACAGTAAGAGAAGATTGATTCTGCATTACATGGGACGGACTCTGCTCCACCCCTTTAAAACCCTGCCCCTATATTTTACGGCAGAGGGAAGAAATCGAATTTCCGGACATTTTAAAATCGGACAGGCTTACTTTGACGGGGGAAAGATTCGCCTTCCCAAGGTGGACAAGCCTAAGGTCAGTATCGTGATTCCCTGCTATAACCAGATTCACTATACCTACCGCTGTTTACAGTCCATACTCCACTTCACAAGTTCTGTAGAGACGCCTTACGAGGTAATTATTGCGGATGATGTGTCCACGGATGCCACCAGAGATTTACGGCTTTTCTCGGAAAATCTGGTGATTGCCCGGAACAAGGAAAATATGGGCTTTTTGAAAAACTGCAATCAGGCAGCAGCTTTAGCCAAGGGAGAATACATTTTCTTCCTAAACAATGATACGGAAGTGACGGAGGGCTGGCTATCCTCCTTAGTGGAGCTCATGGAAAGGCGGCCGGATGCGGGAATCGTCGGCTCCAAGCTGGTGTACCCGGATGGAAGATTGCAGGAGGCGGGAGGCATTATCTGGTCCGATGCTTCCGGCTGGAACTACGGAAGACTGCAAGACCCGGAGGATCCGGAGTACAACTATGTGAAGGAAGTGGACTACATTTCCGGTGCCGCCATTTTGGTGCGGACAAGCATTTGGAAGGAGCTTGGGGGCTTTGACGAGCTCTTTGCCCCCGCCTACTGCGAGGATTCCGACCTGGCCTTTTCCGTTCGGAAAATGGGTAAAAAGGTATTGTACCAGCCAAAGTCCAAGGTCATCCATTATGAAGGTATTTCCAACGG
>CAUSUG010000176.1:0-4613 GCA_963534765.1 uncultured Oribacterium sp. | reverse complement strand
ACTTTTATCTGTATAAGACAGAAGATCCAAGCGAAGTTGTTGGTATACAGAATTTTACAGATGACAGTGGAAAATTTAAGAAGAGTCTGAGTTTGGGATCTCTGACGCCCGATGCCCAATGCCGGGTTCCCGAAGTCAATAAGATATTCATTTCGTATCTATTTGATTTTAGGGACACAAGTACACTTTCCTTTTTACCGGGGCACACCTACTATTGTACATTTTTAACGGATCCGGGAGGTCGCAAGAGCCCATCTAGTGAGACGCAATTGTTACAAAAAGTGATTACGGTATCGGATGAGGCCCGCTTACCAAGTGTAGACGGGAATTTTAGCTGGCAATTAACAGGAGAAAAGAAACCCTACACCCTTACCATAGAAGGTAGCGGACGGATGCAGGGACTTACTGCAAACGGAGAACTTCGCTCCTGGAATAAGCTCTTGAATGCTCTAAGAAATAGAGCGCATCTGGAATTAAAAGGGAATATTACTGCCTTGGACTCCCATGCCTTGGCGGGCGTCGATTACATTGATAAAGGTTTAGTTTTGCCGGATTCCATTGTTGAAATAGGGGATTCTGTTTTTTCTGAGAAAACGATATGGGGCAATCTTGTTTTCCCGAAGAATTTAAAGAAAATAGGGAATTCTGCTTTTCGATATCTTACTTATAAGGGAGATTTATCGTTACCGGATGAATTGGAAAGCATTGGGGAAAGCGCTTTCCGTAACTTGAAAGAAACGAATACCATCACGATTCCCGCCTCCGTTACGCATATCGGGGCAGGCGCTTTCTATAAAGATAAGATGAATTTTAAGGGAAAGAATCGTATAGTAAATCACTCTTCCCTGAAACTTGGTACACGATATGTAAACCCGCTTTTTACGGATTATACGCCGGATGATTCCGGGGAAGCGCCGATTCCTTCTAATTCCGGAAGCGGCAGAGGCGGCTCCGGTAGAGGCGGTAGTTCCGGTGGCAGTGGAGGTTCCGGCGGAGGAAGCAGTTCGGCAGGAAGCAGTTCAGGCGGTAGCAGCGGGACACCGATGGTGTTAGGGGTAGACCGCAATGTGCCCTCCAACGTGAACTGGCAAAGAGATGCAAAGGGCTGGTGGATTTTAAATCCGGATGGAAGCTACCCGAAATCACAATGGTTATGGATTAATAATCGTTGGTACTATTTTAATCAAGAAGGCTATATGCTCACCGGTTGGCTTTTCTATAACAATGCCTGGTATTATTTTGAGGAAAATGAAGGCAGTGAACAGGGAAAGATGAGCCTTGGTTGGAAAGAGATTCATGGCTTCTGGTATTACTTTAGTGAGGAAGTCGGAGCGGAAAATGGTAAAATGCGTACCGGCTGGCAGGAAGTAAAGGGCAAGTGGTACTACCTGAATCCGAAGTCCGGTGCAGAAAACGGAAAGATGCTTTACAATACTAAGGTTCAGGGCTATACCCTTGGCCCGGATGGTGCTTGGCAGGTAGCGTAGACAAATTATGAAAATCCTTATTGCTATAGATTCCTTCAAAGGCAGCCTCTCCTCCAAAGAAGCAGGCGAAGCCATAAAAAGCGGTATTCTACGGGTAATTCCTGATGCGGAGGTTTTAATTTCTCCTCTGGCAGACGGTGGAGAAGGCACCGTGGAAACTCTGGTAGAAGCCTTAGGGGGAAGCTTGGAAACAGTCAGAGTAAAAGGACCCTTGTTTCAGGAAGTAGAAGCTCATTATGGTATTCTCTCAGACTCGCAATATTCCCCGATAGAAGGGAAGCTTGCCGTTATGGAAATGTCCCAAGCTTCCGGCATTACCTTAGTTTCTCCGGAGGAAAGAAATCCGCTGAAAACCGGTAGCTACGGTGTGGGCGAAATGATTTTAGATGCCTACCACAAGGGATGTCGTCGCTTTTTAATCGGAATCGGCGGTTCCGCCACAAATGACGGTGGAATCGGAATGTTAAGCGCCCTGGGCTTTCGTTTTAGCAAAGAGAACGGAGAAGAAATCAGCCCTATCGGAGAAGGACTGAAAGACTTGGCCGGGATAGAAAATGCTTCTGTACCGGAGGGTTTATTACAGTGCTCCTTTCAGATTGCCTGTGATGTGGAGAATCCCCTTTATGGGGAAAATGGAGCCAGCCTGATCTATGGTTTCCAAAAGGGTGGAAACAAGGAACTGCTTTCCCAAATGGATCTTTGGATGAAGCATTATAGTGAGCTTGTGAAAGAATATAACCCTGCTGCCAATCCGGAAGCCCCCGGCTCCGGAGCCGCAGGAGGCCTGGGCTTTGCCTTTCGCAGTTTTCTTCAAGGAGAATTAAAGTCCGGAGTTTCCTTGATTTTGGAAGAAACCGGGCTTTCCGAGAAAATGCAGGGAGCTGATCTTGTGATTACAGGAGAAGGGAGACTGGACGAACAATCCTCCATGGGAAAAGCCCCAATCGGTGTAGCAAAGCTGGCCAAAAGTCAGGATATTCCGGTGATAGCCTTTGCCGGAGCTGTAACAGTCGGAGCAAAAGCCTGCAACCAAGCCGGAATAGACGCCTACTTCCCCATCCTGCGAGAAATCACCACTTTAGAAGACGCCATGAATAAAGAAAATGCTCGGAGAAATTTAGAGGACACCGTTGAACAGGTGATAAGGCTCTACCATCTGCAGCATAAAAAGCAATAGAGAAGAGAAGAGAGCTGCGAACAGAGCAATACTTAGGCTAGCTTTTCAGCAGGATTGCTTTGGAATACGGGGCAATCTGAGCCCACGGGTTCTTAGCTTTTGTCTTGTAAAAGCTTAGAACCCCTGTGAGGCGAGGTTAGCGGGAGCGTGCCCCGATACCAAAGCAATCCTGAGAAAAGCGCTTAAAATAAGTTTACTCTGCGCAGTTCTCATTTTAAACTATTTCTTCTTCGGTACGGAATGTACAGCCTCTCCGAATACATCCTCCAAAGCCTCTCCCACGCCTTCATTGTAGGTTGGGTGGGCTCTCATAGCCTTCAGCAGCTGTTCAACGGTGAATCCGTTTGCCACAGCATTGCCAAACTCTCCAATCATATCGGTTGCTCTTGCGCACATCATTTGCACACCTACAACCGCATGACTCTTGCTGTCGGACAGAATCTTGATAAATCCGCGCTCTTCCTTGGAAATCATGGATTTTCCGTTTCCGCTCATCATGAACTTACCAACATTGATTTCTAAGCCCTGCTCCTTGGCGATGGCCTCGGTAATTCCAACGGAGGCTATTTCCGGTGAGGTGTAAACGCAGCCCGGTACCACATTTAAGTCAATGCTTCTCTTGTGTCCTGCCAGCTCCTCCAAAAGGCAAATGCCCTGTGCGGAAGCAAGGTGTGCAAGCTGTAAGCCCTTAATCAGGTCTCCGATGGCATAAACCCCGTCCATGGAGGTCTTGAAGTGCTCGTCTACCACTACTCGGCCTCTCTCCATTTCCAGTTCAACCCCTTCTCCGAAGAGTCCCCGGGTATTGGGCACACGACCTACTGCGCAAAGCACGTACTGGGATGTTACCTTCACCGGCTCATCCTTCTCGGTATAGAAGCAGGAAACTCCCTCTGCTTCCTTTTCCACCTTCTCCACCTTAACGGAGGTATGGATATCGATGCCTCTCTTCTTTAAAATCAGCTTTAAATTCTGAGAAATATCCTTATCCATGTTGGCCAGAATACTGGGCAGAGCCTCCAGAATGGTAACCTTGGTTCCTAAGGAGGCGAAAATGGAGGCAAACTCCACACCGATTACTCCTCCGCCAATGATGCTTAAGCTCTTGGGTACTTCCGTTAACTGGAAGAGTTCATCGCTGGTTAATACTCCTTCACTATCCAGTCCCGGAATCGGTACTAAGGCAGGCTTTGATCCAACAGCCAAAATCACATGCTTTGCCTGATAATTTCCTGCTCCTTCTCCACCGCTTACGGTAACGGAACCGTCCTTCTCTAAAGTTCCCAGTCCCTTCAGGTAATCAATGCCGTTGGACTTAAAGAGTTGCTCTACTCCGCCTACCAGCTTATCGATAATATCCTGCTTATATTCCAAAATCTTGCCGTAGTCATAGGAAATATTCTCGGCAAAGATACCGTACTCCTTCGCATTTTGCATTTCTCTGTAAAGCTCAGTGGCATGAACCATTGCTTTGGTAGGAATACATCCTCTGTTTAAGCAGGTTCCTCCCACTCTGTCCTTCTCTACCACCGCTGTCTTAAAGCCTAATTTTGCAGACTTTAATGCTGCTACATATCCGCCGGGACCGGCTCCTATGATAATCACATCATAACTCATAATTGTTACTCCCCTAATATTTGCTGTCTCACAAGGTTTCCAGAGCAATACCGGCTTAGTATACTTACACTCTCCGCCTTAATTTCTCTCTCCCTTAACGCCCATCTAGCTTCTTAGCAAGAAGAGCTGTTACATAAAGAATCCTTCAAAGAAGAACCGGAGTTTTTGCTTGTTTCGATAAAGCTATTGCTTTTTCAAACAAAACTCTTATTCGCTCTCTCTTTTATCCTTATATAACAGCTCTCTAATCATCTACTTTATTTTACTTTCTTTCGAAATGATATATCGGCTTTTTGCCTCTACTTTCTTTCGAAATGATGTATAGGCTTTTT
>CAUSUG010000175.1:0-4686 GCA_963534765.1 uncultured Oribacterium sp. | reverse complement strand
ATTTGTATTTATAATGATACAATTATTCCTAGTAAATAAATGGGATATAAAAGAAATATCCCATTTAAACCGGTACAGTTAGCAAAGAAAGGAATTTTTATGGCATACGGATTACAGGAACAGTATGGATTGTTTATTGACGGAGAGTTTTGCGAGAGTTCGGATAAGGCGACCTTTACCACCTACTCTCCTGCTACAGGAGAGGCATTGGCCAAGGTGGCTGAGGCGACCAGAGAAGATGTGGATAGAGCAGTGAATGCGGCATGGAAGGCTTTTGACGGCTGGAAGAAGCTGGATAAAATTCAGCGTTCCAAGATTCTTTTGGATATTGCGGATGTGATTGACAAAAACAAGGAGCATCTGGCAAAGGTGGAGAGCTTGGATAACGGAAAGCCAATCCGTGAAACCATGAATATTGATGTTCCCTTTGCGGCAGACCACTTCCGTTACTTTGCGGGGGCTATCCGTACGGAGGAGGATTCCGCCAGCTTCTTTGATGAGAATACTCTCTCCTTAATTATTCGGGAGCCCATCGGCGTAGTGGGACAGATTGTTCCCTGGAACTTCCCCTTCCTGATGGCGGCTTGGAAGCTGGCACCGGTACTGGCTTCCGGATGCTGTACCGTTTTAAAGACCAGCTCCGCCACACCCCTTAGCGTATTGGAATTAATGAAGCTGATTAAGGATATTGTACCGAAGGGCGTGATTAACATTATCTCCGGTGCAGGATCCAAGTCCGGACAGTATATGCTGGAGCATAAGGGCTTTAGAAAGCTGGCCTTCACCGGTTCTACAGAGGTGGGCTACAGCGTGGCAAAGGCTGCGGCGGAAAAGTTGATTCCGGCAACCCTGGAGCTTGGAGGAAAGTCTGCCAATATCTTCTTCCCGGATTGTGATTTTGATATGGCTATCGACGGCTTACAGCTGGGAATTCTCTTTAATCAGGGACAGGTTTGCTGTGCAGGTTCCCGTGTTTTCGTCCATGAGGACATTTACGACCGCTTCGTAGAGGCTGCGGTAGAGCAGTTCAACAAGGTGAAAGTGGGAAATCCTTTGGATCCGGATACCCAGATGGGCTCTCAGGTCAATGACAGACAGGTAGAGAAGATTCAGTCCTGCGTGGACATCGCAGTACAGGACGGTGCTAAGATTGCCTGCGGCGGAAGAGTATTTGATGAGGGAGAGCTTTCCAAGGGTGCCTTCTACAGACCTACACTTTTGGTAAATGTTGACAACAGCATGAAGGCGGCAAGAGAAGAAATCTTCGGACCGGTAGCGGTTATCATTAAGTTTAAGACAGAGGAAGAAGTGATTGCTATGGCAAATGACTCCGACTTCGGCTTGGGCGGTGCAGTATGGACCAGAGACATTAACCGGGCCATCCGGGTATCCAGAGCCATTGAAACCGGAAGAATGTGGGTCAATACCTACAATGCCATTCCGGCAGGAGCCCCCTTCGGTGGTTACAAAACCTCCGGTGTGGGAAGAGAAACCCATAAGGTTATTCTGGAACACTACACCCAGATGAAGAATATCTTGATTAACCTGAAGGAAGAGCCCTCCGGCTTCTACCCGAAGAAGTAAAATACGAAATTCCAAACAAATTTCAAAATAAGTAAATAAAGAAGAGGGATGTAAATTAGCGAGTTTAAGCTTGTTTTACTGCTAATTTACACCCCTTTTTTAGGAGCCAAGAGGAATGCAAGGAAAGTATGAATCAGATTTCTTTCCCGCGTATAACTCTGAAGGAGGGGCAATCTGAGCCCGTCAGTACTTGCTGAAAGCAAGCGAAGCGAAGCTTGAAGCTTAGTACTGTTACGAAGGCGAGGTTAGCGGGAGCGTGCCCCGATTTCAGAGTTATACGCTGGGAAAGGATGGAAAAATCCCTTACATTTCCCTTGGCTTTTCTATCCTTATAAACTCTCAAAAAACAGCCGATATTGGTATTGATAAGTTAGCAGAAAGAACGGTGTGGAAGGGAGTCCGACGTTCCCATGGCTTTTCAGAGAGAGAAAGATTCTTAGGGAAAGTTTCATTTTCTCTAAAGGCGTGGACTTTCTCCAAAAAGACCTGCTAGCTCGATAAACTAAAGAGAGAGAGGATGAATCATGTCAGGTTTATCAACAAATTCAACGTCCGGCAGCTCCAGTTTGGGAAATACTGCCCTCCGTGGTTTTGGAGGAATGTCCTCCGGAATTGACCGTGACGCATTAATTGAACAGGCAACAAAGGGTACTCAGCTTAAACTTACCAAAGCGAAGCAGGAGACCACAAGACTTGAATGGAGACAAGAGGCATTTCGTGAGTTATCCGATAAGACTATAGCATTGCAGGATGACTTTTTGTCCTTTGCATCCAGTGACTCTATCAAGAGCCCGGAATTATATGAATCCAGTGTGGTAAATCCACAAGGGGATGCTGCGGCAACCAAGTTTATTACCGCTTCCGGTCATTCTGATTTGACAAAGAACTTAAAAGTAAAGGCGGTTACCAAGTTGGCAACCTCCGAGTCCATTGTTTCCGATGTGAAAGGAACCGCATCCGCCATCAAAACCGGAATTACCGCTGACGCATTGGCAGCTGCCGGTAATGCAAAAACCAGTACTTTGGTAGGAAAAAGCTTACAGCTTGGTAACTATACCACAAAGGGTGTCTTCCAAGAAAAAGCCAGCTTTACTTTTCCGGCAAGCTATAAGGATGACGATGGCAAAACCGTAGAAATCGACTATACCGGTGATAAGCAGAAGCTGGTAGATGATTTAAACAAGGCGGCAAAGCAGGGAAATGTAAAGCTTGGAGAAAATGAGTTTTTGAGCTTCAGCTATCAGCAGGGCTCAAATCCGGGAGAAGACTACATTCAGATTAACGCCGGTACTTCCCAGTATGTTATTAAGTCCGGATCTTCCGCATTAGATGCTTTAGGCTATAAGGCTCCTCCTGCAGGTAGTACTCCCGCCGGAACCGGATCTGATGCTTATGGTGTTAAGATTGCAGCCTTTAACAGCAGCGCTCAGGCAGAAGGAAAGTTCACTGCGTCTTCCGTAAAGCAGAGCGGTATGCTGGATTACTTAAAGGATCAAAAGCTCACAGTCAGCTACGGTGGCACAAGCCAGGAGATTTCTCTTTTGACCGATGCCCAGAAGCAAAGCATTGAGGCGGCTCACACCGGCACAAGTGCCAGTGACAATCAGAATCGTTTAGATGCGGTAAAGGATGCTATTCAGCAAAATCTTAACAATGCTTTCGGTACAGGAAAGATTGTAGTGGATTCTTCCACAGGAAGCATCACTTTTAACAGTGCCAACGGAAAGGATACTGTATCCGTAAGCTCTTCCGATGCTCAGGTAAGAGCGAACCTGCAGATTAGCAAGAATGCTTCCAACAAGGTTACCACCAGCAGTTCTATCATGGATAATCTGGACAAGCTGGGACTTTCCGACTATGTAGGAAATAAAGCAGGCTTAGAGGAAGCGCTTTCCAAGTTCAAGATTAATGGTAAGGAAATCAAGGGAATTACTGCAGACAGCACCGTACAGGATATGTTGAAGAAAATCAATGATTCCGACGCGGGAGTAAAAGCTAGTTATATGGAAGGTTCCGGACGTTTTGTGTTGATTCACAGCGAAACCGGTTCCGGAAGAAGCATTACTTTGGGAGATGCAAACAATGCCAATGACATTGAGGATAAGCTCTTTGGTGCAACTGCCAGCGGTGGCGGACAGGTTAACCACGGTACCGATGCGGAAATGGTTTTTGACTACGGAAACGGCATCAATGAAACCGTTACTTCTTCCAGCAACACCTTTAATATTGATGGTGTAAAAATTACTGCCAGCGGAAAGTTCGGTGTAGAGCTGGATGCTTCCGGAAATGCGGTAACCAAGCCGGATGGTTCCTACAAGTTTGACAGCTCCAAGGAAGTAAGCTTTACTTCCAAGGCGGATGTGGACAAGGCTGCTGCAACCATGAAGAAGTTTGTGGAGAAGTTCAACGACCTGGTAAGCTCTGTAAATACCCATGCAAAGACCAGACGTTCCAGCGGATATGATCCTTTAACGGAAGCTCAGAAGAACCAAATGAGCGAAAAATCCATTGAAAACTGGGAAAAGAAGGCGAAGGAAGGAATTCTTTACGGAGAAAGCTCCATCAGAAACTTCAGTGACTCTTTGCAGACAGTTATGACCCAGATGATGTCCGACTTAAAGGTTGCAGGTTTGGACTATCAGGATATGGAGAAGATGGGACTTTCCATGACTACGGATTCCTTTGACGGTGGAAAGCTTAGCTTTGATGAAACAAAGTTCAAAAAAGCTATGGAAACAGAACCGGAGAAGGTTGCTAAGGTGATGACAGGCCATAACGGTTCAAAAGGTCTGGCAAAGATTGTAGAAACTACGGTTTCCCGATATGCTACCCGTTATGCTTCCAGAAATGGCGGATCTTACGGAGAGCTGATTAAAGAAGCCGGCTCCAACAAGGTTACCCTTTCCAACACCTCTTCCGTTATTTATGGAAAGTTAAAGGAAAATTCCGAAGCTATTGAAAAGTTTAAGACCATGCTTAGCAATCAGCAGGATCGTTATATCAAGCAGTTCTCTCAGCTGGAGAAGTTAATCAGTAAGATGAATACCCAGTCCTCTTACTTAAGCGGATTGTAAATCGCTAAGCGAAGTCAATAAATAGAGT
>CAUSUG010000174.1:0-4688 GCA_963534765.1 uncultured Oribacterium sp. | reverse complement strand
ATGTAAGAATACTCCGGAAATTTGCTTGTCTTACCCCTAAGGCAAATACCGTGACAAAAAAAAATACAGGAAAAAAATATAATGTTAAGAGAAAATACAGTGACGAAAGGAAGCACAGTAAAAAGCAAATGAAAGAGATTTACTTAGACCAGGGAGCCACCTCCTATCCAAAAGCTCCGGGGGTGGGTATGGCAATGGCAAACTATATCGACAATATTGGTGCCAGCATGAATCGGGGAAGCTATGGAAAGGCTATGGAAGTGGGAAATCTTGCCATTCGTCTCCGAGAAAGGGCCTGTAAGCTCTTTGCCTTTCAGGATCCCGGCCATGTGATTATTACCTCGGGAGCCAGTATTGGCTTAAATATGCTGATTATGCCCCTCTTTCAAGAGGGCGGTCATGTGATTATCAGTCCCTTGGAGCACAATGCGGTACGAAGACCCTTGGAGATGCTTTTGCAAAGAAAGGAACATCCCATTTCTCTAAGTACCTTCCCCTATGATTTAGGTTTAGACGGCGACTTTAGCCCTCTGGAGAACTTAATTCGTCCGGATACCAAAGCTGTCATCATGCTCCATGCTTCCAATGTGAGCGGGGAGGTTTTTCCGGTAGAAGCCATAGGAAAAATCTGTAAAGAAACGGGTATTGATTTTATTTTAGATGCTTCCCAAAGCGGAGGACATATCCCCATTGATTTTGAAAAAATGAATCTTTCCGCCCTGGTTCTTCCGGGACACAAGGGTTTACTGGGTCCTCAGGGCATCGGCCTTACCCTACTCCGGGAGGATTTTGCAAAAAAACTTCCCCCTTATCTGTTCGGGGGAACCGGAAGCGTATCGGAAAGTCTCACTATGCCAGGCTTCATGCCGGATAAATTCGAGCCGGGCACTCCCAATATTCCGGGAATCTACGGTTTGGAAAAAGCCCTGCAATTTATCGAAGAAACCGGAGTGGAAGTCATGGAAGCATATACCAAACAGCTTCATCAGAGATTTTTGGAAGGTCTCTATGAAATAAAAGGAAAGAATTTGATACGAATACCGGGAAAGGAGGGACGAGAAAACAGCGGTGTGGTCAGCATTGATTTTTGCACTATGGACAATGCTTTAGTTTGCAACAGATTGGCAAGCCGGTATGGCATCATGACCCGTCAGGGCTTGCACTGTGCGCCGATGGCACATCAATGTTTTGGCACGGAAAAAAGCGGAACTGTACGCTTTTCCTTCGGCTTCTTTAACAGGATGGAAGAAATAGACCGGACTCTACTGGCTATTCAGGAAATTCTTTCCTAATCTCCCGAAAGGGATGCATTTTCACAACACACTTTTACATCAAAGGAGAAAAACATGAAAAGCAAATTCACTGATGCCAGTATCCTACTGGCCGGCTTAGCCACAGGCATTGCCGCGTTAATTCTGACCAAGATGGGAAATCCCGCCAACATGGGATTCTGTATTGCCTGCTTTTTACGAGATTTAGCCGGAGCAATCGGCTTACACCAGGCCGCTAAGGTACAGTATCTTCGTCCGGAAATCATCGGAATCGTATTGGGAGCTTTTGCACTTTCTTTCATCCAGAAGGAATGGAAGCCAAAAGCAGGTTCCTCCCCCGCCACCAGATTTCTCTTAGGGATTGTGGTGGTAATCGGCGCTCTCGCCTTCTTAGGCTGCCCCTTAAGAATGGTAATTCGCCTTGGAGGCGGAGACTTTAATGCCATTACAGGACTACTAGGCTTTATTATCGGTATTCTCATCGGTGTTTTCTTTCTGCAGAAAGGTTTTTCTCTAAATCGTGCCTATCCCGTTGCACCGGCGGAGGGAATTGTACTTCCAAGCCTTTTTGCCGTTTTATTCCTGCTCTTTATCTCTGTCCCCGCTATTTTTTTCTTAAGTACTGAGGGACCGGGAGCAAAACATGCTCCTGTTCTGGCATCCTTCGTGGTGGCTCTTATCGTAGGCGCTTTGGCACAGAAGGCAAGACTTTGTACCGTCGGTGGAATCCGTGATTTCATCCTTTTCAGAGATACCCACCTTTTATCCGGCTTCGTTGTGATTTTACTGACCATTCTGATTGGAAACTTGGTCTTAGGAAACTTTAAGCCCGGATTCCCTCTTCAACCTATCTCCCACAGCAATCATCTATGGAACCTGCTGGGCATGATTTTAGTTGGCTGGGCTTCCGTCATGCTGGGAGGATGCCCCTTTAGACAGCTGGTGCTTTCTGCAGAAGGAAACGGAGATTCCATGATAACCGTTCTGGGTATGATTGTAGGTGCAGGTCTTGCTCATAACTTCAAGCTTGCCGGAAATCCCGATTCCTTAAATGATGCCAAGGAATTCGTACTGGGCGGTCTTTCCAACTATGGAAAGGTGGCAGTAGTTGCCTGCTTCTTTATCCTGCTGATTGTTTCTGTTTTGAATCTTCCCAGGAAAAATGCTGGACAGCTGGCGGCCTAAGCAATAAATGATTTAAAAATACTATTTTATAAATGACAGAACTATCGGAACTTTTCGCCGGTTCCGGTAAAATATACTATTACATACGATTGTATAAGGAGGTAGATTATGGTAGACGCAAGAGGATACTCCTGCCCTGTACCTGTAGTTATGGCAAAGGAAAGCATAGAGAAAAATCCCGGAGCTGATTGTGAAATCCTGGTAGACAGCATGGTTTGTGTAGAAAATATTACCCGTTTCGGAGAAGGAAAGGGATATAAGGTTTCCTATGAAAAACAGGGAGAGGATTTCAAGATTTTACTAAAGAAATAAGACCGAATAGAGCTTATTAGGAGAATGATTTATGAAAGAATATATCGCAACCTTCCACACCCATTTTTCCGCCATGATGAGCGGAAAAAAAATGGAGGCCGCAGGGATTTCCTATAGTCTGGAGCCGGTTCCCAGAAGCCTCTCCTCTTCCTGTGGAACCTGCATTCGTTTTCAAGCTGAGGATTGGAAAGAGGAATGGATGGACAAGGATTGTGACAGCATTTATGAAGTATTGGGAGAGAAAGACAAGAATCCGGAATACCAGAAAATCATTAGCTTAAGTTAAGAATCCGGAATATCAAAAAATCATCAGCTTAAGTCAAGAGTGAAGAAGCTCTGATTATCTCAAGAGATTTAAACTTTTTTCGTATACAAGACTCTTAGGTAGGAGGTCTCCCCTCCTACCTTTTCTATTTCTTCCCTTTTGTACTCTTCTTTCGGGAAATCCGGAAAAAACCGGTCAGCATCCGGGACTTCCATATCCACATAAGTCATATAGATTTTATCTGCAAGGGGAAGTGCTTCCTGAAATATTTCTGCCCCTCCTGCAATAAAGATTTCTTCTTGCCCCGCTCTTTCTATTGCTTCCTGTAAAGATTTTACAGTATATAAATTTTCTCCGGAGAAGACCTTTGTTTTGGATACAACGATATTTGTTCTCTCGGGAAGAGGATGACCAATTTCCTCATAGGATGTTCTCCCCATAATTACCACATGGCCTGTGGTTAGATCCTTAAATTGCCTTTGCTCTCCGGGAATCTTCCAGGGCATCTTTCCCTCTTTTCCGATGGCACCGCCTTTAGCCACAGCAACAATGATAGAAATCATTTTGAAACACTCCTCTTAGGCTTCCAAGCTCTTAAGCCCCAATTCTTCCGGAAGGAAACGAGGATTTACATTTTCCGAGGTGCCAAGGACGGAAGCCGCCAGTTTGGTACCGATTTCACAGGCTTCCATCAGATTCTTACCATACGTCAGTCCCATAGCCACTCCCGCAAAAAAGGCGTCTCCTGCTCCTGCGGTATCGATCACATGGACTTTCTTTGCCTTACAATGCCCGAAATGCCCATTTTGCTCCGCATAAATGGCTCCCTGACTGCCTAAAGTCATAATCATCTGTGGGAACTGCGCCTTTACCACATAGGAGGAAAGAGAGCTTGCCATCTCCTCCAAATTCATTTCCTCAAAGTCCTCGGAAAAGAGCATCCCTGCCTCCTGCTGATTACAAACAATACAGGCAGTGGTCTTTAAAAGGTCTCTCCTTTCTAAGGCAATGGACATATTGGAAACAGCTGCATATATCTTTTTATTGTATTTCTCAGCCAATTGAAAAATCTGCTTTAAAAGCTTGGAATCCATATCAATTTCCACAATAACACTATCACAGCGAGAGAACAAAGAGTCTCCCTGCTCCGAAAGTACCTCCTCCAGCTTAGAAAGGTCCGGCCTTTGGGAAATAGAGCCCCTAAGCTCCCCTTCCGTATCAAAGATAGCCAGCCAGGTTCCTAAGCCCCCTTCAATTCGCCGGATATAATTGGTATTTACCTTATGCCGCTTTAGTTTCTGTACTACCTCTTCTCCAATAGCATCCTTATCCACTACGGAAATAAAGGTAGGTCGAAGCTCCACATTGGCAATATCCTCCACAATATTTCGGCGCACCCCTCCATGAACCTTGACCACCTTTCCGGCGTTTCTTCCATCCGGCCGATACAAAGAAAAAGGATAACCCTTAATGTCTACAAAAACCGCGCCAAAAACCAAAATACCGATTCGCTCTTCCATCATTTTCCCTTTCATCCTTTTAGCACTGCATGTCTTATTCCTTATGCTTTATTCCTTATGCTTTATGCTTTTTGCTTTTCGCTTTTCGCTTTTCGCTTTTCGCTTTTCGCTTTTCGCTTTTCGCTTTTCGCTTTT
>CAUSUG010000173.1:0-4692 GCA_963534765.1 uncultured Oribacterium sp. | reverse complement strand
GTCATTAGCTCTTGCCTTTACACTGAACGATCCAAGGCAGAACAAGGAGGAAAAATGGTAAGAAAGGGATGGAAAAATGCGGCGATTTTAACAGCTATGAGCTTGATGCTGCTTCCCACATTCCAGGCCTATGCGGTAACTGCTAGGCAGAATACAAATGGGAATTTTGTTCAAGAGGAAGGAAATTGGAGATTTAAGACTCCGGAAGGACCCAAAGTTGAGGGCTGGGTAGTAAGCAATAACGAATGGTATTACTTAGATCCTGCTACAGGGAATCTTCGTTCCGGATGGTTAAGATTATCTGACGGACAAACCTACTTTTTATATACGATTCATGATGGCAATTTCGGAAAGCTTGTGACCGGTTGGAACTGGATTGACGGCTATTGCTATTATTTTGAGACTGCGGATAACGGTCAGAACGGAATCTTAAAGACCAACGGCAGAACTGCGGACGGATATTTGGTAGATGCAGCAGGACGTTGGGTAAATGAAAGTACCGGCCAGGCGGTCTATGAGGCAGGAAAGGGTCTTCCCTCCTCTGAATCCGATCAGCAGGTAGCCGGTGCGGATCGTCCTATTCCTCAGGTGGCAGGAGTATCCAGATCTTCCGGCACATCTGCTTCATCCGGTAGTTCCGGAAGGGGTAGACGTGGCGGTTCTTCCGCTAGCGGAAATGGAAGCATCGGAAACCCTGGAGGCTCCTCATCCGGTTCCGGAAATAGCGCAGTAAACAACGTCAGTGCCAATACCGAAAACAGTGCAAGTAACGGTAGTGCCAATGCAGGAAACAATGCAAGTAACAGCAACGCTAACGCAGGAAACAACGCAAACAACGGCAGTGCCAATACCGAGAATAATGCGAATAATACTACCGACAATAAGCAGGACAGCAATAAGCAGGAAGCAAAGACTGCGGTAAATGCGGAAAAGACCAAGGCTGTGCATACAGAGCTTGGAGATTTTGTGTCCGTAGTGTTCAACGAGGGAAGCATTTCCGACTATGATGTGTTTGTTGACGGTGTAGATGTTACAAGTGCTTTAAGCAATGTGGATGATGAAGGAAAGATTGTAAAGTGGATCAGTACCGTAGCTTCCCCGAAGACTTTGGAAGTAAAGAAGAAGGGAACGGAAGAAACAGTACAGACCATTACCTTAAACAAGGGAACGGCTACCGAGGCGGTAGAGGCGGGAAATCCGGAGGATGCACCGAAGTATCTGCTTACCAGAGGAAGAGTCAGCATTTACGATTACTATCTTGGGCCAAAGGACAAGGAAGGAAAGGAAAAGCTCTATCCAAGCACTACTACCTTTGACTTGACAGAAAGCCGTAAGGAAAATTCCAAGAATGTCAGCACTCAGTACTATGTAAAGCCGGTAGCCATTGATGAACAGGGAAGAGGAATAGACGGACAGCAGCTTGTTGCGAAGTTCAGCCTTTCCGGGGAAGAGCAGACCAAGTGGTTTGAGGGTATTGATAAGATTGCTCTACTTCGTTATGACGACAATACCTTGATTAACGGAAATCTTACCCATAGTGTTTCTACAGAGAAGAGCAAGTATGGCACCAACGGCGTTATCACCATCCCCACTAACCAGGGAAATATGAGAAGCCACGGGCTTTACCTCTTAAACATTCATTCTTCCTATACAGAGGAAACCGTGACCATTCCGGTAGAGTTTGTAAAGGCTGCAAAGTTTAGCTTAAAGCTTCAGGCTCAAAGTAACAATGCAAAGCAGGGAGAGAGAGTAGGTTTTGATATTGTCGGGGAAAATGGCGCTACTTTTGGTAATGACCTTAAGGTAGACAATATGCAGGTTACTCTGATTAAGCCGGACGGCACATCTCACAACTTAACTTATATTAACGACTTCTTTAACTTCATCAACTACTTTATCGTTTACGGCACCGGCGGAGAAGACGGAAAGACTGTAAATACGGATCAGGTGGGAACTTATACCTTAAAGGTTCGCTACGCAGGCTACCAGGAGATGGAAACTAAGTTTGAAATCTTCCCCGGAAAGGCAGTAAACACAGAGGATTCCGATTCTGAGAAGGAGGCAAGATCCGCAGCCAGAAAGAAGAGCACAGGAAGCAGTTCTGCCAGCAGCGAAAAGAAGGCAGACTCCGTTTCCGCAGCAACCGCCGGAAGCATCGGGAAGAAGAAAAACAGTAAGAAGAAGGCTTCTGAGGTGGATAGTACCTCCTCTGCAACAGGAGGCGGAAGTACCCACTATGATGCCAGAGTCATTTTCAACTATGACTTACTGAGCAATGCTTTACTCTTAAATGAGTTAAACCTGCTAAACAGCGATGCGGCGGCTGTCGTAGAGCAGTATTATAACATGACCATCGATGACAGCTCCTACCTTTACAATGAGGGGGCAGAGGCTTTCTACAGCTACCGTGATTACTTAAATGCTAACGCGGAGAAGAGAAGAGCCGGCGGAAAGCTGCTGAGCTTTAAGGACTTTATTGCTACGGCTCAGAAGAAGGATTACAACGGGCCTTCTCAGGTCTTAAATGTACTGGAAGACGGACGCCTTGGTGCTCTTTCCGACTTTAAGCTGGTAAAGGGAGAGAAGACTCCTAGCTTTACAGGAACCACTACCGAGGTAGGAGGAGAATTTGCCTTAAAGACGGAGGATAAGGAGTACTTAAAGGCTATCACCGGAATCACCGTAGACGGACAGAGTGCAAACCTTCTGGACAGCTACAGTAAGCTGGTAGAAATCAAGCCGGAGGAAGGAACCATTCTGGTGCATCGTTCCGCATTTAACTTCTTCAATACTCCGGAGCTTTCTACCCATACTCTTCGTATCAGTGCAGGAACTAAGTACAGAGATGTGGAATTGAAGCTACAGTTTAAGGAAAAGGCGGAAAATCTGCAATTTACTGTAGAAGGAGAGGCTGTTACTGAGAAGGATGTGGTACTTTCCTTAGGAACTTCCGAGGAAGCAAAGAAGGCTTTAGAGAACTTTGTCAGCCTACAATTACAGAAGCCAAACAGCTCAGAATCAAGAACCCTTTTAGATGCTATGGCAGGAGGAAAGTCAGGAAACGATTACTATGTTCTGGATAAGGAGAAGGGAACCATTACTTTAAAGGCAGGCCTTTTCAAGGAAGCAGGAGAATATCAGTTCTTTGTCAAGCTTTCAAACAGAACAAAGAGCCTTTCCGGAAAGATTGATGTGAAGGAACATGTAGACACGCCTACTAACCCGGATGAAAATGCCAATACAGAGGGACATCCTGAAACAGCAAGCTTTGAGGCAGTTAATGAGAAGGATAAGGATAAGAACTATAGAACTCTCAGCTTTACCGGTTTAGAGAGAGAAAAGCTTCATGCTTATCTTCAAAATATCGAAGCCGTAAGAGTAAACGGAGAAGACTATACCGAGGCATTTAGCTCCCTTCATATCGAAGAGAAGCAGTATATTGCCATTAGCTCTAAGGGTGACAGCTATCAAGATACCCTTCGATTGGACAAGACTTCCTTGGTAGAGGGTGAAAATAAGGTCGTTATCGAGTTAAAGGATAAGACCAAGAAGACTTTTAAGGTCAATCTTTCTTCCGAAAAGAATAATACCTCCCATACAGAGAATGGTAACGCTTCTGCATTGAAGGCAAAAGAAATTACTATGGCAAAAAGCTTCTACGGTAAAGTAGAAAGCTATGCGGTTCTTTTTAATGGAGATTCCAAAGAAGTACAGGCAAGCCTGGATCAGATTGAAAGTGTAAGTCTGAACGGCAATGCTTTGGATAAGGCCAGTGCTTTTGCAGGAGGCTTTGGAAGTTTCCCGGAAAATTCCTATGCAGTAAAGAATGTTGTGGGGGCATACGGTTCAACACCCAGTCTTCAGCTTTCTGCAAAGTCTGTACAGGAGGGTACCAACCGTTTGCTGGTGAAGTTTATAGACGGAAAGACTCTTAGCCTAAACTTTGATCAGGACGGAAAGATTGTGGAAGAAGCAGCTGCAGTAGAGGAAAAGGAATTTGGCATTGCCTCTATCAAGAAGTCTAAGTCCTTCCTATCCGGTGCCAAGCTGGAAGTGAAGTTCAAGGATATGGACCAGAAGGCTATGGCTGCCTTTGAGAAAACAGTACAGTCCGTAAGCTTAAACGGAAAGAGCCTGAATAAGGAAGTTCATATCGGTTCCAAGGAAGGAAGCTATCACTTTGCTTTGATTACCGATGCTTACGGTGGTGTGGACCATCTGATCCTTTCCCCGGAGGATGCTAAGCAGAAGGTAAACACCCTAGTTATCGAGGCAGAGGGCTATAAGAGCCTTACGGTAAAGTTTGACCAGGATGGCAATATTCTGGAGGACGAAGGGGAAGAGACTGTAAAGGATAATCGTCTGGAAGTAGTGGAAAAAAGAGAATCCAGAAATGGAGTGAAGTACTTTGCTTTAAGCTTCCCGGAGATGAGTGAGGAAGAGGCAGTAGCTTACCTGGCAAAGCTTTCCAAGGTAACTGTAAATGGAACGGAGTATTCCTTGTCCAAGACTTCTCCATACAGGCTCTTTGATAAGCAGTATTTTGCGGATAAGAAGGATAAGAATTCTACCCTTAATGCAGCTCTTGCGTTAACCCAGGCCGGCGGTGTGAAGATTGGGGAAAATGAAGTGGTTCTGGAAACAAAGGACGGAGAGTCTCAGAGCTATCTCTTTACGGTAGAAGGTTTGGAT
>CAUSUG010000172.1:0-4730 GCA_963534765.1 uncultured Oribacterium sp. | reverse complement strand
TTCATTTTCTCTCCCGTTTCATTGAAAAAGCCTTACAGCGTAACGCTGTAAGGCTAAAGGCTCAAATCATGTCTTTATCTTTCCAAAGTGGCGTTACGCAAACAAACATTATCGTGTAAGACAATAATGACTGCAAGAATCATAATAATTGCCAGCCAAATGTTCTGCATAACCCTTTCCTCCTTGAAAAATATGAAGAAATTATCCCATAGGCTTATTTCTCTGTCAAGAAACTTTTCATTATATCTGCTATAACTTTTGCATTTTTTATGATTCTGTGGGTTTACGCTACCCATGCTCCACTTTGATTTACATAATAGCCGTCCGGTGTTCTGGTATTGCTGAGCATCGCACCGTCTGCACCAAGATAATACCAAATTCCGTTGGTCTGTACCCAACCGGTCTTCATATAGCCGGACTTATTGAAATAATACCACTTTCCGTTAATCATCTTCCAAGTATTGGCAGGATAAGAACGGTCCGGATTTAAGAACCACCAACCATTTGCATCTAAAATCCAACGTCCATTCTCCGTACCGCCTTGAGAAGAGCTTGCTCTCATCTCCAGTTCTTCGGAGCTTACCCAGTCTCCATAGCTTCCGTAAGCATAGGCTCTGATCTTGTAGCTGTAGTTTCCGTTCTGGGTAATCGCAGAGCGAAAATCATAGCTGGTTCCGGTAGTTTCTCCGCTGGTGATAAACTGACTTCCTCTATAGAGCTTTACCAGATATTTTTCCGCATTATCCACCCCGGACCATTCTGCCACACCGTTTTCATCTCTCCAGCTTACATCTCCTACTGTCAAGTCACCGGGATTTGCCTTCAGCTTCTTGGTTTTGATGGTGAGGGTGATGGAATTTGCAGTACCTGTAGCCTTTACAAATCCTACCTCAGCTCCGCTAAATTTATAAAAATTCGCAGTCTTTAAATTGTTGGTGTTGAACTTATGCTCGGAATCCGCCTTTAAAATCACCTTGAACTGGGGAGTCGTGTTACTTTTCCAAACATTTCCCTGCATATTCAAAGCGGTTCCTTCGTCATTTTGAATGGTGAAACCGTCATCACCGCTACTTACGGAAATCTTCTTTGCAGCCGACCCGATTTCAATATCCGAACTGTCAATCTGTAAATTCACCGATCCGATTTCTGCCTTGTTTCCTGCGGCAAAGGCGGAAAATGCGGAGACCGCCATAATACTCATAAACACTGCCATTCCTTTTAAAAATGATTTAGCTTTCATAGAAACCTCCTTTTGTCTATTCGCTATCAAAAGTATAGACAAAAGTCTTTCTTCATGTGTTACAAGTTTTCTGCCATTTCATAAATTTTTCTTTACAGTTTTTCTTTTTAAGTATTCGCAAGGTTGAATTTAAGTTTTTTAGCCACAACTCCTCTTGTATTTATAAAGCGATAGTCCCGTAATCCTTCCATAACAATGGGTTTTCATGACTGGCAAAGATTACCGGGCGTTTTCTTTGATGAGAAAGCAGATACTCCTCCATTATCTTTCTATTTTCCTTATCCAGGCCTGTAAAGGGTTCGTCCAGAAGCAGGAAGTCAAAGGGAAACAGCATTGCCCTTAGAAAGCTTAATCGCCTCTTCATCCCCCCGGAATATTTCTCTACTTTTTTTCTGAAATCTTCTTCTTCGAAAAAAACAGTCATTTCTGTCAGAATTTCTTTTTTAGACAGCATGGGTAAAGCAATCTGAAGATTTTCCAATCCGCTACATTTTTCCAGCAGTCGATTTTCCTGAAATAGCATGGAAACCTTAAAGCTCCCCTCTCCTCTGGCTGCCTCCCCGAATAGAAACTGTAGCTCGCCCCGATCCAGTTTTTCCAGAGAAGCCAAAATCCGAAGTAAGCTGGTCTTCCCTTTTCCGGATTCACCGGAAATTCTATAAAGAGAATGTTTGTGAAAATCCATTTGGCAGGAAAAATTGGAAAAAAGGACTTTTTCTCCAAAGCGCTTCTCTCCATTTTCAATTCGAATCTCCATTACGCACATCCCTTCCTGCACAAGCCCTTAATCAGCAGTATTACCAGGATTTCCCAGCACTGAGACAAGGCAATAATCACGATACTCCAGGCAAAGACATCCGCCATTTCCAGGCTCACCTTGGACTCCATCAGCTGATAGCCTATACTTTTTCCCACTTGCCCGATCAGCTCCGCCGCAATGCCGCTTTTCCAGGAAAGCCCCATAGCCAATTTAGCTGCCCCAAGCAATAAGGGGTATACTGCCGGCAGATGAATATACCGAAGTCTTCTATATAGGGAAAAATGAAAGACTTCCGCCATTTCCAGTAATTTACGGTCTGTTTTATGAAAACCCTCCAGCAGGTTAATATAGAAAATCGGAAAGGACATAAAGCCGCTTATGGTGAAGGAAAGCTTGTCCCTTCCCAGAAAGAACAAAAGAATAATAATGAAACTGGCCACCGGTAAGCTTCTTAACACAAAAACCCCCGGCTTTAAAAAATCCTCCAACAGAGAATTTCTATAGGAAAGATAAGAAAGTATCAAAGCCAGGAGAAAACTAAAAAGATAAGCCGAAAGAATCCCCAGAGAGCTTTTCCACAGGATTCCGTAGAATTCCTGCTGCTGCAATAGTCGACTTAAGGCTTTAGCACTTTCCATGGGGCCAACCAAAAGAAAGGAATTGTTCACCAATTTGGCAAACAATTCCCATAGAAGCATCCAAAATAGTATAATTCCCGCTTTACGCCATTGCTTCACATTCTTTCCTTCCTAATAATCGGAATGCATTTCGTTCTTTTCTATATCCAGGCTATGGCTTTTAAAAAGAACTGTCACTTCCCTACTATCTAAGACTGAGCATAAAAGCCCTCTTCCGGTAAGGCTCCTCCCACAGACTTAGGATTGGACTTAAAAAGAACTTGATAATACTGCTCCAAAGCTTTCTTCATCTCTTCTCCGTCAATGAAATGAATATTACAGTTTGGAATAGCCTTGGCTGCCAAAGCTTCTTTCTCTAAAATTCCCTGTTTTACCACAAGCTCCGCCGTCTTCTGAACATCCTTTTCCACAGCGGCAATGCTTTCCTTTTCCTCCTCCAGAAAAGCCTTTACAATTTCAGGATGTTCCTCAGCATAAGACTTTCTCACAATGGTTACTGCTGTAGGCAACTCCACTCCGTCAAAGGACTTCTTCCACTCCTCTGTAATTGAGATTTTTCTTTGTAAATTACTGTTTTGTAAAAGGGTTGCGGTTGCAAAGGGCTCCGGAAGAATCGCCACATTGTTGGGATTCTGCTGTAAGTGTGCTACCGCCTCGGCGGGTTCCGTTACAAAGTTAAGATTTCCCTCCACATTGTTCTTGGAAAGCAGGGCGCGAAGAACATACTCCGGTGTAGCTCCCTGCCCCGGCATATAAATATCCTTTCCTGCTAAATCCGCAATGCTGCTTACCTCCTCATTTCCGGTAATAACATACAAGATTCCCAAGGTATTGATATTCAAGACTTCCACGTCCTTATCCAGCTTTTGATATAAAACTGCCGCCATATTGGCCGGAACTGTGGCAATCTGTCCCTTTCCGGATACAAACTCCGGAAGTAAAGCATCCGGGCTTGCTTCCATTTGAAATTGATAAGGAAGTTTTTCCTCTTCACTTTTCTCCATCAAATGCACAAGGCCTATGGTAGTGGGTCCCTTAAGGCTTAAAATCGTCGGGCCTTCTCCTGTCTCAGTCTTATTCTCTGCCTTAGATTCTTCCGCATTTTCAGAACTTTCTACTGAAGAGCTCTTCTCTTCTACAGTAGGAGTAGATTCCTTCTTTGCTTCCGTAGAGCTCTCTCCGCCCTTGGTACAGGCAAAAAGACCAAGGCAAAGAAGACAAAGTAACAGCCATTTCCAAAGATTTCTTTTCATAAACATCCTTTCTTCTTGAACTGTAAATATAATTTTACCGCTATCCTGCCATAATTTTCCCTCTTCATTCAGCAGCGGGTACACCGAGTAAATTTACTTTTTAAAAAACAATCTTCAATAAATCCAAAGGCTTTTCAATGAAATAATTTGCCGTTTCGATTTCTTTCCGTTCTCCATAGCCGTAGAACGCTGCCACAGAGTCAATTCCTGCATCCTTCGCCCCTTGAATATCGTAAACGGTATCTCCTACCATGAGACAATCTTCTCTTTGAAAACCGCCCTTTTCTATGGCACTCTCCATCAAAAAGCTCTTGTCGGAATGTTGCTCCTTAAGCTCCGTGCCGATTTCCAGGAAAAAATAAGGGGATAAACCAAAGTGGGCTATAATCTGGGTGGCAAAAAACAGAGGCTTAGAGGTTAAAAGCACCAGTTTCTTCCCTCCTTCATGCATCTTCTTCATGCATTCCTCCATCCCGGGATATAAAAAGGCGTCATACATTCCCTTCTCAGGATAATATTCCCGATAATAAGAAATGGCTTCTTTAGCCTTTTCTTCGGAAAAACCGTAGAATCGCATAAAAGAATCCTGCAAGGAAGGTCCCACAAATCTTCTCAGCTTTTCCTCCGGTTCATTAGGCAAGGAAAAATGATCCAAGGCATATTGTACCGACTTCATAATTCCGGAGCCGGAATCCATAATGGTTCCGTCCAAATCCAAAAATATATTTTGATACTTCTTTTTCATAAGTACTTCTTCTCCCTTTTCTCTACTGTTACTTTCTGCCCTTTAAGTCCTTTTGCTTCAAACAGAAATATCATCCCCTACTCTTTTAATCCTT
>CAUSUG010000171.1:0-4771 GCA_963534765.1 uncultured Oribacterium sp. | reverse complement strand
GGATACAACCGGGCCGCTTCCCTTTTCACTTCTGCATACTCCTCCGCCAAATGAGGATGAGTACGGAGATAATCTCGAAAAGCAATGTGCCTCTTCAGTTCTTTAGAATCTGAAGGACAAACATACAAATGATGTACCATGAGCTCCGGTTTCTCTTCATAGGAAAATGCTTCCCTTCCCTCTATTCCAAGATTTCCTTCATGCCGGTATCCCTTCTTTTCCAGCAGGCTTTTCATTTCCGGAAAGACCGACATATCCGGAATCACAATATCCATATCAATAATCGGCTTTGCCGCTAAATTTTCCACCGAGGTACTTCCAACGTGTTCAATACTAAGGCTTTTTGCCAAGATTTCATTTCCAAGGGAAGCAACGATTTTTTGAAACTCCGTCTTCCACTCCGGAGTATAGTCTTTTATGACAATATGTTCTGTTCTCATGTTTTTCTCCGTATACCCTATCTTAAATCCAACACCATACTGTCAAAGTCGATATACTCTTCCCCAATCTTAAAATACGCCGGTAAAGTTCCCACTTTCTTAAAGCCGAATTTCTCATACAAATGAATGGCGCGGCTATTGTCCTCTCGCACTTCCAGATTAATGAGCTCCACGGCATTTTCCCCGGCATAGTCTATAAGCTTTTGCATCAGTTTGGTTCCGATACCGCTATTCCACTCCGCCTTTACCACGGTAAGTCCCAGCTCTGCCCTATGACTCATTCTCCTTGGAAAAGCCCTTAATTCTCCGCTTCCTACAAGCTTTCCATTCTTCCACGCGAAATAACATACAGATTTCGGATCCTGGGAGAAATTCCGAATTTCCTCCTGCTCTTCCTCTATGGAAATTGGGAATCCTTCCTTTCCAAAGGATAAATTGTCCGTTTCCGAACCCACCTGTCTTGCATAGGCTATTCTTGCCTCCGCATCCTCCGGCAGAGCTTCTTTAATGATAATGTCTTTGATTACGTCTTTGATAATGTCCTTCATAATATCTTCCCTGCAAAATCTCTAACATGCTTTATTTCTTAAATGAGCAAGTCCGTATAAAGTCCTTCACCTCTGCCCCTGCTTCCAGATAACGAAGCAAAATCTCCGCACAGGCACGGCTGTCGCTATCTGCCCGATGGTGATTGAGAGGAATCCCAAAATGCTCGCAGACCATATTTAACTTATGGCTCCTATCGGGAAAGAGGCTTCTGCCCATTTTCACCGTGCAAAGATAGCGGGCATAGGGCTTCCAGTCAATCTCATAGTCTAAAAGACAGCTTTTCAACACATTCATATCAAAAGAGGCATTGTGAGCCACCAGCATTCCGTCGGAAAAAAGCGGCTCAATCTGCTTCCATAATTCCGGAAAGGTGGGCGCATCCTTGACTCCGGCCTTACTAATTCCGGTAAGCTTTACATTGAAATAATCAAAGTCCGCCTCGGGATTCACTAAAGAATAGAATTCTTTGCTGATTTTTCCTTCTTCCACCACGGTAATGCCAATGGCACTTATACGGTTGTTCTTCCGATTCGGTGTCTCCACATCAAAAACAATAAAGCGTGCCACGATATCCTCCTAGCCATTCAAGGGCAGTCGCCCTTTATCTCTTCCACAAAAAAACCGTTGTCTCCCAATTTTACTTGTGAAACAACGGTTTTTGCAAACATTATTTTCTTCTATAACATTTTCCGCTTAAAAATCTACCTCTGTATCATAGTAGCAGCACTTTAGGAGCTTCTCCATCTCCTCTACGCTCGGCTGACGAGGATTCGATCCCGTGCAAGCATCCGCAATCGCATTTACCGCAATGTCATGAAGTCTCTCTAAGAAAATGTTCTCCGGTACAAATCCCTGCTCTGTAGGATAAGAATCTGCGCCGTAGTTCTTGATGCAATGAGGAATATTCAGCTTGTCGTTTAAGCCTCTAACATAGCTAATCAATGCCTTTACCTTATCATCGTCGTTATTTCCGGAAAGGCCGATAACGTCCGCAATCTTTGCATAGCGCTTCTTTGCAGTTTCGTCCTTCGCATTGAAGGCGATAACCTTTGGAAGATACATAGCATTTGCCGCACCGTGAATGATGTGCGCTCCTAAATCTCCGAATACTGCACCGGTCTTATGGGCCATGGAGTGAACAATTCCAAGAAGTGCGTTTGAAAATGCCATTCCTGCAAGGCACTGAGCATTATGCATGGCATTTCTGGCCTCTTTGTTTTCACTGTAAGAATCCACCAGGTCGTCCCGAATCATTTCAATGGCATGCAGTGCCAAAGGATCCGTATAGTCGCAATTTGCGGTGGAAACATAAGCCTCAATAGCATGGGTTAAAGCGTCCATTCCGGTATGCGCCACCAGCTTCTTCGGCATAGTCTGTGCCAGAGCAGGATCTACGATAGCCACATCAGGAGTGATTTCAAAGTCCGCAATGGGATATTTGATTCCCTTTTCATAGTCAGTGATAATGGAAAACGCGGTTACCTCGGTAGCGGTTCCGGAAGTGGAGGAAATGGCACAGAACTTTGCCTTCTTTCTCAACGTTGGAATACCGAAGACCTTACACATATCCTCAAAGGTGCAGTCCGGATACTCGTACTTAATCCACATTGCCTTCGCCGCATCAATGGGAGATCCTCCGCCGATTGCCACAATCCAATCCGGTCCGAAGTCCAGCATTTCCTTGGCGCCCTTCATTACGGTATCTACGGAAGGATCGGACTCAATACCCTCAAAAAGCTTTACTTCCATACCGGCTTCCTGCAAGTACTGTACTACTCTGTCCAAAAAGCCGAAACGTTTCATGGACCCACCACCTACGCAGACAAAAGCCTTCTTTCCTTCAAAGGTCTTTAATGCCTCTAATGCATTTTCTCCATGATAAATGTCTCTTGGTAATGTAAATCTCATCTCCTGCCTCCTTTTTAGAGCTGTCAACTTTTACATACCCCACATGCTACACCCCATTTTTGAGAATGTCAATAAATTAACAATATTATTTTTTAAAATAATTTGTCCCATATATTTGGTATTGTGTATTTTAAAAGCAGTAAACGAATAATTAGGAATAAACCCTAATTTCCAAGAAAAAAATAGAGGAGGATTCTTCCGAAGAAAAATCCTCCATTGCTATCGTAAACACCTCTTATCATGTATTCCGTGCCCCAGTTTCAGACCTGTACTGCAGGAAATATATTTATTATAGCTGATACAGCTTCGTGTACTTCTCCTCAATGTAATCCAAGAAATAGTTTACATTGAACTCCTCCCCTGTCACCATTTTCATCAGCTCAGGTGCCTCATAGCGGAAACCGTAGGTATGGATGTGCTCCTTCAACCAATTCATGATTTCATCAAAACGGTTTTCTTCCAAAAGCTTCTCTACATTGAGATCCTTCCGCATAGCCTGCATAAACTGGGCAGCAAAGGCAGTTCCCAGAGCATAGGTGGGAAAGTAGCCGAAGCTTCCGTCCGACCAGTGCACATCCTGTAAGATGCCTACTTTATCATTGGGCACATCCACGCCCAAATACTCCTTGTACTTTGCATTCCAGGTTTTATCCAGTCCCTCTGTAGAAATGCTTCCGTTAAACAAGCCCTTCTCGATTTCATAACGAATAAGGACATGCAACGGATAGGTCAATTCATCCGCTTCCGTACGGATAAAGGAAGGCTTGGAACGGTTAACAGCCTGGTAAAACTCCTCTAAAGACACCTCTCCCAGTTGCTTTGGAAAATGCTTTTGCAGCTTAGGATAATGATATTTCCAAAAGGCCAAAGTTCTTCCCAGATAATTTTCGCAAAGGCGGGACTGGGACTCATGCATACCGGAAGACACTCCCTCGGATAAAATCATGCCGTCATACTTCGGGTTAATATTGTGCTCATAGTAGGCATGTCCCACCTCATGCACTGTAGACAAAATCGCAGAAATCACATTGTTTTCGAGATATTTCGTCGTGGTACGGCAGTCATTTTCACAGGTCCAGGAAGTGAAGGGATGCTCGGATTCATTTTGATAGCCCCAGGAAGAATCAAAATGCAAGTACTCCAAAAGTCCTTCCATAAACTTCTTCTGCTCTTCCACCGGGAAGCTTTGGGCCAAAAAATCCTCTCGAAGCTGCTTGGCCTTGGTAACCTTCTGAATAAGAGGCACCAATCTTTCCTTTAAAGCCGCAAAAAAGGCATCATACTTTTCCTCGTCCATCCCCGGCTCAAAGTCGTCCAGCATCTGGTTATAAATACTCTTTTCACTCTTTCGATAGCCGTAGAGTTTCTTCTGGCTCTCAATTACCTTTTTCAAATAAGGGGCAAAGAGAGAATAATCCGCCTTAGACTTTGCCAAAAGCCAAGCATCAAAGGACTCGTCACAAAGCTTTTTAAAAGCTACAAACTCCTCCTTGGGAATGCAAAGGGTATCCAGAGCCTGCTTATAGTAAAGCTGAATCGCCCGCTTATTTTCTGCATCCACCTTGGGATCTTCCTGTAAATCCTTCAGCAAAGCCACGATTTCCGAATCGGTTTCCAGGCTGAAAAGCTCTCCTGCCAAAAAAGCGGAACGCTCATCTCTATAGCTTGCCCCTGCCTCCGGCGCCACCGTCTGCTTATCAATGCCAATGATATTTAAGGCCATTTGATAGGCAGAGCATTTAAACAGCCAATCCTGATACTTCTTTAATTTTTCTTCCGTAGTCATATTTTTCCTTTCTTATAATTATTTTACTATAACACATGCCCGTACGGGAATATTCTGATATAATGATTTTGCAGATTTAACGTTAGCG
>CAUSUG010000170.1:0-4798 GCA_963534765.1 uncultured Oribacterium sp. | reverse complement strand
AAATATTGCTTATAATGAATTATTCTACTTTACCTTTACGCTTTCGCTTCCATATTATGAGAGCGTAAAAGTAAAGTATTATAATGTAGCTAGATGAAAAACATTCTTAACAACACTTCAACAAAATTTCGCCGAAGTCTAAAATCCCAATTCCTCATTCACCAAAATCACATGAATACGATCTGTATGGCGAGAAAAGCGGGTAATTAAAATCTGACAGCAGATGGTATCCGGAGATTTACAATCCGAGCACTTTCCCGTTACCTTACAGGGTGTTTTAATATCAAACCTTTGGGTATTGGTGGGAGCCGCCACGTTTCTGGCTCTCTTCATAGCGCTATCCAGATCAGGACAAATCTTCTGTATCCCCACAATAAACACCACCTTCTTCGGTCCCTGGGCAATACAGGATACTCGATTGGAATTCCCGTCAATATTTACCAGAACTCCATCATCCGTCATGGCATTTGCACTGGCTAAGAAAACATCCGCATCATAGGCCGCAAGCAGTGCCGCCCTTGGCTCCATTTGACTTCTATCAATAAAATTGTATTCCCCTTCCTTTAAGGCAGACACAAGCCCGATTTCAATAGCGCTCATACAACCGCCCATGGAAATGCTGCTGCCCTTGGGAATCAGGTCTAAAGCCAGCTTCAAAGCCTCTTCCTTATCCTTGGCATAATAGCCTGTCATATTTCGAGACTTTAAGCCCTTAATAACCGTTTCCGCCAGTAACTCATTTCTCTTTTTTCCGTAAATATCCATAAGCACTCCTTCCAATAAGACTCAACAGAATATTTTTAGCACGAGTTCCCAAGCTTTTCAAGAGAGCTAGACAATCTGAGCTCGTCGGTACTTGGCGAAAACGAGCGAAGCGAAGTTCGAGCTTAGTACCGCTACGGAAGCGAAGTTAACGAAGGCATGTATACCGAAGAATCCCCCTTAGACTCATGCTATAAAACATAGCACAATAGTTTTTCAATAGATTTTTTACAGGGAATTCGGGAAGCAAAAAGCCGATGGTGGATTTTGAGGTAGACAATCTGAGCTCGTCGGTACTTAGCAAGAACGAGCGAAGCGAAGTTCGAGCTTAGTACCGCTACGTAAGCGAAGTTAGCGAAAGCGTGTCTACCGAAGAATCCCCCTCGGCTTTTTGCGTATCTTTATTCCATTATATAACTACGAGGCTATGGCTTAAGCATCCCTCAGTCTTGCTCCCTTCTCCTCCAAAGCCTTCAAAAGACTATTAGTACATCCTACAATCTCCTGCTCTGTAAGGGTGTGGTCCTTGGCTCTGATGCTAACCTTATAGGACATGGACTTGTAGCCTTCCTGCACCTGTGCTCCCACATAGATATCGAAGAGCTCAATCTTCTCCAAAAGCTCTCCTGCTCCCTTTCGGATGGCCTCCTCCAAGTCGCCGGCCATCACATTTACCGGTACTAAAAGAGAGAAGTCACGGGTAACCGCCGGGAACTTTGCCACTGGCTTATACTTTCTAAAGTCTCCGGAGAGAGGATAAAGAGCCTCTAAATCCAGAATAGCCACATAGGCCTTTTCCTTCATATCGAAGTTCTGCAATACCTCCGGATGAATTTCTCCTAAGGAGCCTAAAAGCTTTCCTTCGTAAGAAATATTTGCCTTTCTTCCCGGATGGTAAAATGCCTTTTCGCAATCTTTATCATAGTGGAAATTTCCCTGTAAGCCGGACTGACGAAGCAGTTCCTCCACCTCTCCCTTTAAACTAAAGAAATCTCCCTCTCCTGCAAATCCAAGGGTTAAGGTCATTCTCTCCTCCGGAAGCTCTGTCAAGGGAAGAGCCTTGGGGATATAAATTTTAGCCATTTCAAAAAGCTTGGCATTCTTATTCTTGTGATGCTCATTTAGGCTTAATGCCTGTAACATGCCCGGTACGGAGCTGGTACGCATTACGGAGAAATCCTCTCCCAAGGGGTTGGCAATGGTAATCTGCTGCCATTCCATGGCATTCTTCGGGAATAAAAGTTTCTCATAAACCTTCTTGGACTCAAAGGAATAGAAATAGCTCTCAGAATAACCCAAAGCCTCTGCCAATTGCCGAAGCTTCTGATTTAACTGTAAATCCTTAGCCTTGCCCCCGACGGTGGTAGCTTTTGGCAGGGTGCTGGGAATCTTGTCATAGCCGTAGAAACGGGCAACTTCCTCCGCAATATCCGCCATTCTCTCCAAGTCCTGTCTAAAGCTTGGAATAACAAGGGAAAGCTCCTCCCCATTTGCTCCATTCTTTACCTCTACGGAAATCTCCAAGACAGTCAAAATCTTCTTCATTTCCTCTCCGGAAAGAGAAAGTCCCAAAAGATTGTTGATATCAAATACGGAAACCGTAAGCTTGGTATCCTCCCGCTTTACAGGGTAGCAGTCCAACATTCCTCCCACTACCTCTCCGGCTCCCAGCTCTTCAATGAGGGTACAAGCTCTATCCATAGCCATTTCGCAAAGGTTTGGATCCAAGCCCTTTTCAAAGTAAGCGGAAGCATCGGTACGAAGTCCCAGCTTTCTTCCGGAAAGACGGATATTGGTGCCGTCAAAGCAAGCCGCCTCCAATACCACATTTTTCACCTGATCGGTAATCATGGAATTCTCTCCTCCCATGATTCCTCCTAAGGCAATACTTCTTTCCCCATCCTTAATGCAAAGGATGCTGTCGCTAAGCTCATGCTCTACGCCGTCCAAAGTGGTGAAGCTTTCCCCTTCCTTGGCTCTTTCCACAATAATCTTATGTCCCTTTATGGTGTCGTAGTCAAAGGCATGCATGGGCTGTCCCAGCTCCAGCATCACATAGTTCGTGATATCCACGAAGTTGTTAATCGGACGAATCCCTGCGGTACGAAGACGAATCTGCATCCAAAGGGGAGAGGGGGCAAAATGCACATTTTTAATCAGTCTTGCAGTATAGCGTTTGCAAAGCTCCGGAGACTTTAACTCCACGGACAAATAAGAAGAAACATCCTCCTGATTGCCAAGCTTTTCAATCTTTGGATACTGAAGAGTCTGCTTAAAGGTTGCCGCCGCCTCCCTTGCCAAACCAAGTACGGAGAAGCAATCCACACGGTTAGAAGTAATCTCATACTCATGCAAAACATCCCGTAGGCCTAAAAGATCTACCGCATCCACTCCCACCGGAGTCCCTTCCGGGAAAATGTATAAACCGCTCTCCGGTGCTTCCGGGAACAGATTCTTCTCTCCTCCAAGCTCTTCAATGGAGCACATCATACCGTTAGAGGGAACGCCCCTTAGCTTTCCGGCACAGATTTCCACGCCCTCCTTAGGCTTACTGCCGTCATGGGCAACCTTAACCTTACCCCCGTCCAAAACCACAGGAACCACGTCTCCCTGCTTCATATTCTGAGCACCGGTAACAATCTGAATCTGCTCGTTTCCGATATCTACCTGACAGATGGAGAGCTTGTCCGCATCCGGATGCTTCTCTAAAGAAAGAATCTTTCCGGTAACAATCTTTTCCAGATTCTCCCCCAAATCCTCCATGGTTTCTACCTTATTTCCTGCCAATGTCATGGCATCCCGGAATTCCTGTCCGCTTACGGAAAGTCCCGGAACATAGGCTCTCAGCCAATTCATGGATGTATTCATATTTTCCCCCTAACTCTTAAAACTGCTCCAGAAAACGCAGGTCATTTTCATACAAAAGACGCATATCATCGATTTCATACTTCAAAAGGGCAATTCTCTCTAAGCCCACACCGAAGGCGAAACCGCTGTATTCCTTGGAATCGATACCACAGCTCTCCAAAACCTTGGGATGTACCATACCGCAGCCCAAAATCTCAATCCAGCCCTCTCCCTTACAGAAACGGCAGCCCTTTCCCTTACATTTAAAGCAGGACACATCCACCTCTGCGGAAGGCTCTGTAAAGGGGAAGTGGTGGGGACGAAGCTTGGTCTTGGTATCCTGTCCGAACAGCTCCTTGGCAAACAAATCCAGAGTTCCCTTTAAGTCGGAAAAATGAATATTTTTATCAATCACCAATCCCTCAATCTGGTGGAAGGAGGGGGAGTGGGTGGCATCCACCGCATCGGAACGGAAAACTCTTCCCGGGCAAATCATACGAATAGGCGGCTTATGAGTCTCCATATATCT
This sequence comes from uncultured Oribacterium sp., assembly GCA_963534765.1. Classification (GTDB taxonomy): domain Bacteria; phylum Bacillota; class Clostridia; order Lachnospirales; family Lachnospiraceae; genus Oribacterium. The sequence continues at coordinate 660 of CAUSUG010000170.1, read as the reverse complement.
TGCCTGTACGGAGGATGTCTGGGTACGGAGCAAAATATTGGAATTAATATAGAAAGTATCCTGTTCATCTCTTGCCGGATGCCCCTTCGGAATATTCAGCTTCTCAAAATTGTAGCTGTCATACTCCACCTCAGGTCCCTCTACCACCTCATAGCCCATGCCGATAAAGATTTTCTCCACCTCTTCCAGAGCAAGGGTATTCGGATGCGCATGTCCATAACGAATCTTCTTTCCGGGAAGTGTCACATCAATCGTCTCTGCGGAAAGTCTGGCATCCTGTAAGGCACGCTCCAGCTCTGTTGTACGCTCCTTGATCTCCTTCTCGATTTTCTGAGAAACTTCATTTACCAGCTGTCCGAAAGCCGGCTTTTCCTCGGCACTTAAATCCTTTAAAGCCTTCTTCGCCTCCGCAAGTTCACCTTTTTTCCCTAAAAAATGGGTACGAATTTCATTGATGGAATTCATATCCATGGCAGAGCGCAAACGCTCTTCTGCCGCCTTTCCGATTTCCTCCAGATTGAATGTGTTCATTTTTCCTCCCCTAATATAAACAAGTTTCCTTTACGGAATCGTCCGCGCTTCGCGCTCTTGCGATTCCTACGCCTCGGCTTTTTTCTTTTCTTTTTCCTTTACGGAATCGTCCGCGCTCCGCGCTTTTTC
>CAUSUG010000169.1:0-4825 GCA_963534765.1 uncultured Oribacterium sp. | reverse complement strand
ATATATAACAGGATATTTAGGTGTAATTATGATGATTGAGAAAGAATTAGAAAGGGTATTTGCTTTATCCTTTGAAATATCTGAACATAAAGAAAAGAATGGACTGCCCAGATACCTAACTACGGGAAGGAAGATATATAAAGCACAATATGAGCAGTTTGGCTTTTATATTATAAAGCTTCATTCCGCGATTGACAGTAGGGTACTTTATAAAGAAAAGTTGCTATATGAAGAGAAATTTGGCGTACCGGTTGCTTTCTGCTTTGAAACGCTTACAAAGAATAACAGGAATGCATATGTAAAGCATCACATCCCCTTTCTGATGGTTCCTACGCAGATTTATTTGCCGTTTTTAGGAATACTTTTCAGTAAGAAGTTTACCGGGACGGAAGGAAGTGCCTTACTGCAATTAACAGCCAATGCGCAGCTGATTTTGCTTTATCTAGTATATAATAAAAAAGCTGATTATACGAAGAAAGAATTGGCGGTAATACTTGGGCTGGATCCCGTCTATGTAACAAGAGGTACAAAAGAGCTTGTTTCCAGGAGATTTATTGCAGAGAAAAGAAAAGGAAGAAGTATCGAGGTGGGGCTTACAATTGATTCAAAAGAGTTGTTTAATGTTGCAAGTTCAGTCCTTTCCAGTCCTGTTCGTGATGTAATCTATGTGAGAAAAACAGAAGATGTGATAGGACTTCCAAAGGCTTCGGATTTTGCCTTGTCAGAAATAAGTATGCTAAATCCACCGGAGATAGCTGTGTATGCCTGTTTTAAGAAAAGCAGGATTGTAGATAAATTTGAAATTGTTGATGAGCCGGGATGGGAAAAGCCTTCTGATATATGCAAAGTGGAATTGTGGAACTATGATCCGGCGAAGCTTTGTGAAAACGGAATAGTGGATAAGCTTTCCTTGTACGCCTCATTGAAGGATACAAAAGATTCTAGAGTTCAGGGGGAATTAGAAAACGTTTTGGAGGAATTAAGTGGCAGTAAGTGGTTTCAATGATTTGGGAAGGTTTTGTGTCCGATTGGATAGGAGAATTTTATGCCAAATTTAAAAGAAAAAGAATATAGGAAGTTTGAAGATATTAAGTACATGCGAAAAGATGGGAGTGAGTATTGGAGTGCAAGGGAACTTGCTGATGTACTTGATTATTCTCAGTGGAGAAATTTTCAAAAAGTCATTGATAGAGCAATGATTGCGTGTGAGAGCAGTGGTCATGAAGTAGCATACGATTTTGCTGAGGTCAGCAAAATCGTAGAAGCAGGTGCTACAAGTAAGTCTATAAAAGATTATGAGCTTACGAGATATGCTTGCTATTTGATTATGCAAAATGGAGATCCTAGAAAAGAGGTTATTGCATTTGGACAGACTTATTTTGCTATACAAACATATCGTCAAGAAATAGCAGATCATTTTAATCAGCTTGATGAGGATAGAAGAAGGCTTGTCGTTCGTGGTGATATTAAACAATGGAATCAACTTCTGGTAGAAACAGCACATGATGCAGGAGTTATCACAAATGAAGAATTTGCTATATTCCAGAATGCAGGGTATATGGGATTGTATGGTGGGTTAGATGTAGAAGATATACATGATAGAAAAGGACTGACAGCAAGACAAAAAATCTTGGATTATATGGGAAGTACCGAATTGATTGCTAATTTATTTAGAATTTCACAGACAGAAGAAAAACTGAGGAAAGACAAAGTTGAAGGTGCAGAAGCAGCAACAAAGGTTCACTATACAGTGGGAAAAGAAGTCAGAAGTGCTATTGAAAAAATTGGTGGCACGATGCCGGAAGATTTGCCTGTTCCGGAGAAAAGCATTCAACAGATAGAAAAAGAACAGATGAAGCGTTTAAAAGATAAAGCCCAAAAGGGCAAGTTGATGCTGGATGAATGATATTCATAAAATAGCCAATGAGGCGGATATGATTGTAAATGGCTATGCTTTCACTCGCTGTAAAGAAGGATTTAGCAAACTGATTTCCACCACCTCATCCGCTACCTCCTGTAAAAAGGCGTAGTCGTGAGACACAATGAAGAAGATTCGATCCTCCCGAATTGCAGACTTTAAGAGGCTGGCGATACGAAGCATATTTTTCTGATCCATGCCGCTGGTGGGTTCATCAAAAAAGAAAAGCTTTGCCTCTTGATAGAGGGTTGCAGCAATGGCCAGTCGTTGCTTCTGCCCGCCGGAAAGACTCATGGGATGGCAATCTTTTAACGCGGAAAGTCCCAGTGCACTGAGAAGTTCTTCTTTTGTCGCCTTACCACATTTCCCCAGTTCCATCTCTTCTTCCACGGAGTCTCCGAACAATTGCTGATTCACATTCTGCATAACCATAGCGGAAAGGGCAAGACGCTGTCTTTTTGAGAGTTCTTTTCCGAACAGGGAAAAATGACTTCCTCTTTCATTCTCCAAGCCGCTGAGTTTGCGGAGAAAGGTGGACTTGCCAATTCCGTTTTCTCCCACTATACCGTAAATTTTTCCAAAGGAAAAAGAGGCAAAGCGCCCTTCCTTATAATATCTTAGCGCTCCTTCATTTTTCCATTCCGGAAGAGAAAGGCTTGGTTTCGTTCTTGCGCGAAGCCCCATGGATTTGATATTTTCCTCCGGAAGTGCCAGAAAATCCTCTCGGGAAAATAACTTGCAGAGTCTTCCCTTTTCTAAAAATGCCACTCGATCAATAATATCCATCAGGTAGTAAAGGCGGTGCTCAGCCACAAGAATCGTAATCCCTTTTTCTTTCAGGGTATGAAGCATGGTTTTTAGAACGGCAATAGAGCCTTCGTCCAGATTGGAAGAGGGCTCATCCAGGACCAGGAAGGGACAGCCGGAGAGATAGGCGGAAGCAAGGGCAAGAATCTGTTTTTCTCCTCCGGATAAGGCGAAGATATTTCGCCCAAGCAGTTTTTCGATGGGGAAAATGGAGAGAAGCGCTTCCATTCGCCTGTCCATTTCCTCGCGGTTCAGTCCCATATTTTCCATGGTGAAAAGTAATTCTCTTGTGGTGTTTATATTGAAAAAATGGGTTTTCGGATTTTGAAAAACGGTGGCAATCCGTAGGGCGATTTTGTAAATGGGAAGGGAAGATAAGTCTTCTCCCTGAAAAAGCAGTTTTCCCTTGCTTTTTCCGTTGTAGTACTGATAAGCCAGGCCGTTTACGGCATGAATCAGGGAGGATTTCCCGCTGCCGCTTTCTCCCGTAAGAAGCAGGCATTCCCCCTCTTTTATCGTAAGACTGATGTCCTGTAGTACCGGAGCGGAATCTCCGTAGGATAAAGAAAAATTTTCGAAAGCAAGCATAAAAACTCCTTTTTACCGTCAATAGTGTAGTAAGTGAACTCCAAAATAGCTTAGCCCCAGTATCAGCAGGATACAAAATAGAAAAACAGCGTCCACGATTTGCAGACGAACCGTATTATAGCGCGTCTTTTTGACGGGATTCTCGATGCATTTGCACTCCGCCGCCTTCGCGATATCCTCCGCTATATTCGCGGAAATGATGAGGAGCGGAATGGAAACATAGAGCAGATTCTGTATCGGATTCCAAGTCCGAATACCCCGAATCTTCATGGCTCGTTCAATGGCTTTCTTCTCTTCCGTGAAGGCAGGAAAAAAACGGAACATCACGGCTATAGGGATGGAAATGCATTGGGGGATATGGAGAAAATCCATGGAGCTTAAGATGGCGCCCACATCCGAAGTTCTCATGAAAAAGCTCCCTGCCAGATAGGGTAAAAAAAGCAGACGAAAAATATAGAGAAAGGAAAAGAGGATACGTAAAGGGACCGGCATAAAATACTGGGCGGAATACCCGGGAATAAAGCAAAGGGCGGCAAAAACAAGAGGAGCGAACAGTGCAGTTCTTCGAAAACCGTTCAGAAAGAAGAAGACGGAGAAGAGAAGCACCACTGCCCATTCTCCGTAAAAGGGAAGATAGTGCATGATCGTAAAGCCTAAAAACAGCAAAACGAGAAGCTTGGTAATCGGGTTTGGATTAAAGGGATTCCGCTTTTCCGCCCAGGGTTTTTCTTTGATGGTATGCTCTAAATTACTTTTATTTTGCATTATTTTACTCCATACAGTTCTATTTCGTGCTATTCTATGCCGTATTGTTCTACTCCGTATTGTTCTATCCCATATTGCTTAGCCCTGTATTGCTTAGCTCCGTGTTGCTCTGCTCTGCCTTGCTCTGCTCTGCCTTGCTCTACTCGTATTACGCTGCTCCGTCTTATTATACAATTCCCGCTTTTTCAAAATGTTTCTTCAATAGCTTTCTTCCGAGCAAAGCACCGAGAAGTCCGAAAAGGAAGGTGCAGACATAAACGATAGCCATATTTTGTGCGTTAAGCAGCTTTTCAATGGCACTTCCATAATTCTCTCCCATTTCTTTGATAACCATCTCCATATAACGCTCTTTTAACAGAAGCATTTGCAGAAGGGAATTGCAGGGCCAGAGACTAAACACCGCATAGCTTAGCATCGTGGTAGAACCGGACTGGTAGTTTCCCATCCGCCGGATGCCTTCTGCAAGGAGGCAGAAGAGAAGGGAGAAGAGGGGCACCACAAAGGTATGCCCGAATAGGAACATGATACAGGGGGTAATCATGCCGAAAATGAGAAGCCCGAAGGGTTTATTCACCTTTGCCATAAAGAGCATGACGATAGGTCCGCCGATAAGCGCGTAGGCAGCAGGGTAGACAAGATACAAAATAGGAACGACACCCATCATCCCCACGGCAAACATACAGATAAAGTAAATCACGGCAAAAACACCGATAGACACCAGGTCTTTAATGGTCAGTTTATTTCTAT
>CAUSUG010000168.1:0-4873 GCA_963534765.1 uncultured Oribacterium sp. | reverse complement strand
ACTTTTATCTCTGCTTCTCCTCTATCTTCTATCATATATAGGATCTTTTCCGGCTTATAACACGAAAGGTCTTCTGTAGAAAGGCATTCTATCCCTTACAGCGTCTTCCGCCTTCTTATTCTGATAGGACATAACTGCCAGTGGCGTGTTTCCACCAAAATCTCTTCCCAATACGGAAATGTTGGAGAAGCTTGGCTGAATGCTGCCTACATGACTAACGATGCAAACATTAAACTCCTTATCATTTTGACGAGCTCCCACCAAGTATGCCGCAGTAACATTCTGGTCATCCCGCATATACTCTGCCAGAGCCTCTTCCAATTCCTTGGTGTCTCCTACCGGGTCGGTAAACTCAATAGCATCGGAAACCTGCACCGGATCCTGTCCCATCAAATGCGCTTGATTCTGATGGAAGCAATTTACGATAAACTGACGCCACAGGATAAAGTTTTCGGTATTCATATTAATCACAAAGCCGGAGATTCTGGGATCCCCCAAAGCCATGGAAGCTACCTGGTGGAAGCTTAAAACGGCATGGGTTTCCAGTCCCTTAGTCCAATGCTTTGCCTTTTCTTGTGAAGTAAACAAAACATAAAAATGATTATGATCCTTATCCTCTACTACGGCAAAAGCAGGCTTTCTTTCCTGTCCCTCTCCAACAGTTCGCATAGGAACATAAAATTCTGTATGATGATTCAACGCATCCATCAGACGGTCTTCCCACTGCTGATTAGGCTCAGCCTGTAAACCGTGTATCGCCATTAGCAGGCGGGCATTCTTCTTCTCTCTATAATCACTCATGGAAATAGACCTCCTTTTCCTTTGCCATTTTAACATAGAGGCCTAAACTGCACAAGTTTTGTAAAAAATCGTAATACCTGAATTATGACAAAAATATATTACTCTTACCATGGCAAAAATTACATTCCCCTGACTATGCCAAAAATCGTAACACCATAATAGAACTTTCATTAAAGAGAAGAATGATAATGAAGGTCTATCTCCACAGCAGGAGACAGACTTTGATACAAAATATTCTTTTTCAAAGCTTCCTTACACCGTTCTATTGTCTCTTCCTCTTCCAAAAAGCTATAGAAATACAGGTCAATGGTAATTTTAGAGATTCTCGGGCTTTCTTCGTATCCTTTTACCCCTAAGTAGGATAGAGGGTGGTCTAAAACCACCCTCGCCTTTGCTTCCACATCCTCCAGAGGATTCCCTTCCTTCTTCATAAAACTGCAAATGCCATGAAGAATTCCGGAAAGCAGGCCTGCACAGAAAAGGTTCACAGAGGTGTCCGTATCTTTTTTGCTGTCAAACTCCATTTCTTTAGAAGAATCTATACAATGGTTTTGCATATAGACCTGAACCTGACCATCCTGCCTTACAATACCGCGATAGCGTAAGTCCTGATGGTGCATTTCATATTCATGGCTTTCCACAAGCTTCCTCCTAATACTTTTTCCGTAAAAATTCCTGGGCTCTGTGCAACTCCCTTAATTTGGCCTCAATACAGGGAAATTCATTTACAGGGCGATTGGCAAAGGTAGCAAAGCCGCAGTCCGGATTTAGCCACAGTCTTTCCTTTGGCAGATATTGCAATGCCTCCTCCGCCCGTTGTACTATGCTTTCCCCGGATTCTACCAAATCAATTCTTGGATTGATCACTCCTAAGCCCAAAATACAATTTTCACGAATTGCATCATTTTCCAAAAGGGAAGATAAGTCTCCCGCCCTCTTAGTGGAGTATTCCAAGGCCAAAACCGAAGGAAGTACCTTGGCAAATAAAGGAACCAACGGTGTGTAGGAGCCTGTTAAAAGAATTCCCTCATTCTTACTCCAGTTGCCTCTGCAAACATGAAGAACGCTGCAAAGTTCCTTTTCCTTCATAAAATCTACCACTTCTTTCAACAAAGATGCGGCAAATTCCAATTCCTCTGTAGGATCTTTCTTCTCTGACAAGGCGGCACACATAAAGGATCTGGTTTTTCCCTTGCTAAAGACTACCTCCGTAAGTACCGGCTCATCCAACTGAATGACCGATACCCCCATTTTCCTAAGCTCTTCAATTTCTTCTTTTAAAAGAACCACTACATCTTTCCCCAGCTCTTCTTTGCTGTCATAAGCCTTGGAAGACAGCGCCGGAAGCCACATGGAACGGGTCATCAGGTAAGGGCCGGGAAGAGTCGCCTTAAGCTCCTTATCGGAAAACTGCCGGATTCTAAGGATCTCTTCCTTTAAAAGGCTTTCCTTCCTTTTGATTTTCCCGGTGCAAATGGCATTTTTGATACTGACTGCAGGTACATCCAGGGTATCCAGAATTTCTTCAAAGCCCTGCTTGTCCTCCATGTAAGGAAGCATATCCGCCATGCTCATCATGGTGGCACCTTCCAGCTTTTCCGCCACAAAGGAAACATAATTGTCCCGGCTTAGCTCTCCCCCGGTAAGAATATCTATTCCGTTTCTTTCCTGCAAACGAATCACTTCTTCCGTCTCTTTAAGGAGTAAGGCCTCATAGTCCTCCCGGGAAAGCTGTCCGTTTTGCAGGCGACGTTTTCCTGAAAGCAAGTCCTTCGTTCTGGGCATACTTCCTATAAGGGAGCTGGTAAAGGGGAGAAAATGCTTACTCATTCATTCTCCTTCTCAAAGAAATGCAGGTACTCATTAGCCTTCTTAATCTGCTCAAAATTCTTGGTTCTTCCCGGCACCCAAGCCTTCAATCCTTCCATGTCCATCATTTCCTTATGAGCAGGATTATTGTAATCCATCTTATGCAGTACCTCTGTAAAATGAGCAAAGGCTTCCTTGGAAAAATCCGCTCTTCCGGTGAAAATGCAATGGTCAAAGAAATCTGTCTCGGATAAAATCTGCACCTGTGCTTCATCCAAGGTTCCGTCTAAAATCCAAGCCTTGTAGTTTAAATCCAGCATCCAGCTTCCGTCTACTTCACCGGAAAGCATAGCCTTTGCCGCATCCAGCTCTCCTCCCACATGGTCTCCATGGAGGCCAAGACCGATATCAAAGCGCTTTTCCGTATAGTCCTTTTCAAACTCCAATCCATTCTTATGCAGATGATAAATGGGAATCAAACGTGCCTGAGGAGAGTCATAGGCGCCAAATCCGATAGTCTTTCCTTTGATATCCGAAATAGTCTGATAGCCCTTGTCCTTTCTTACCACCAGGTAGCTTTTACGATCCTGATCCGTATCACGCATGGAGCCGTTTAAACATTCTCCCTTGCTGCGTAAATAACTGTCCAGCCAGGCCAAAGGAGAGTTCCAGGCAATATCAATTTCCCCACTCATCAGTCCGTCCACCTGACTCTTATAATCCTTATAAAAAACCGGTTCAATAGGACAATTTTCCTTCTCGAAAAACTCCTGAATAATTCCCCAAATAACGGTTACCTTTGGCGCGTAAATAACTGCCCCTAACTTTATCTTTTCCATTTTATCCTCTTTTCTTGATATCATCCGGCAAATTTTCGAAGTACAGTAGAGTAATGAGACCCGGTCAAATCCAACAGTCTTTTCCTCCTGTTCCTCTTAAAGAAACGACATCCCCCACACCACACGAGCGATAGTTCATAATCAAAGAAAGGAAGAGTTGGTGTTCCTCTCTCCCTTTCTTAAAGCTTTAAAACTTATACTAAAGGCAAGCCTGTAATAGCTTTTCCAAGCCAAACGGTAAGCACGTCTGCACTGGGTGCCATAATCTGTCCTGCATAAGCATCTCTTAAGAGTCTTTCCATGCAGCCGACCTTGTTATAAGCCTTTCCACCTCCAACTCTCATGCCCAGTCTTCCTGCTTCAATGACCATTTCACAAGCAATCACACGAGCGGATAAAATCTTAGCCAAGGCATCTGCTTCTCCTGCTGCAGCACTTCTGGTCGCTTCCTTTGCTGTGCAAACAGAGGAATTTACCAGATTGTACATCTTCGCCAGATGAATCTGAACGGTTTCAATCTCTGCCAAAGAAGTTCCGGAAGTATATTTTCTTTCCTTTGCATGGGCAATACTTACCTCTAACATATGCTCCCCAAGACCGGAATATACACCTGCAAGTCCTGCAATGAAGAAGGGCGCTACAACATTAAATACATGTTCCTGTCCGGCACCTTCCTCACCGATTCTATTATTTACAGAAACAGCCGCCTTGTTCAAGTGCATCTGGCAGGAAACATTTCCTCTCATCCCAAGACCATGCCAGGTATTTTGTTCAAACTTTAATCCCGGCGTCTCCAGAGGAACTAACCAGTTATCAATAGCTCCTTCCACATCTGATGGGGCTAAAACCAGATAATAGGAAGCCTGCTCTGCAGAAGTAACCATGCTCTTTACACCGCTTAGGAGCTTCTTGTCCCCATCATTTTCCGCCTTTAGATCGGAAATATAGAAATGGGTTCCTGTTCCCAGCTCACTGTAAGCCAAAGCCAGAAGCTTTCTTTCTTCTACCACTTCTTTGACAATTCTCTGCTTCATCTCTTCACTTCCTCGAGATAAAACTACTGTCAAAGCCACATTATGCATCATGTAGCAAAGTCCGGTTGTTGCATCACTTTTCGCAAAAGCTCTACAAACTTCCACATGCTCCTGAATTCCTAAGCCTAAGCCTCCCTGCTCCTTAGGAATGAGCAGAGTTAAAAAATCTGATTTTTTAATCTCCGCAAATGCTTCTACAGGAAATACTCCTTCTTCATCTACCTTTGTGCTATAGGGATCAATGAATTTCTCTGCAAAATTTCTAGCCTCACAATAAATTGACATCATTGTACCTCCATAAAAAAACGACTGTGCTGACCGGGAGTGGCCTCACAGTTTTGTTACGACACTCGTTTATCATCATAATACTTAGTCAGAATGCTGTATATC
>CAUSUG010000167.1:0-4884 GCA_963534765.1 uncultured Oribacterium sp. | reverse complement strand
AAAGAATACTTTAGTTCTATTTTAGGAGCCCAAGAGGCTTCTTTTTTATGCATAAAGAATAGTAAGTGAAATAATGAGGACATTTTGTATTGTAGACACAATAAAAATCTAAAAACGGATAAATATGCAATAAAATGCAATTTCATACGTTTTACACATTTCATACACAAGTTAAACATAAGTTTCTGCGATAGTAGGGCGTGTAAAGAGCAACCCAATCACAGAAAAGAGGACAGTATGAAAAAGAATAAAAATAAAATGAGTATATGGCTGGCGGCAATGGCAATGAGTATGGCCATCGTAGGATGTTCCAATGCAAAGACTGCTACAACAGCGGCAGCAACTACTGCCCAGAGCACAGAGGCGGTGGCAACGAACACTTCCACAAAAACAACGGCAAGTTATTCCGAGGAAGACTTAAATACTTCTTATTCTGACTCCGATACCAAGATTGAGTTGAGTAGCGGAAATGCCAAGATTACCGGTGAGGGCGCAAGCTATACGGATGGCAATATTGTCATTACCAAGGCCGGAACCTATGTCTTTAGCGGAGAGTTCAACGGACAGATCATTACGGAGGTGGGAGACGAAGACCTGGTACACATCGTTTTCAACGGCGTAAACATCACAAATACAACTTCCTCCGTCATTAACGCAGCTACGGGACGTAAGATTGTGCTGACCTTAGTGGATGGCACTACCAACACCATCACAGACGGCACAACATATAATTACGCGGAGGGAGAGGATGAGCCGGATGCAACCCTCTTTGTAAAGCAGGATTTGACCATTAACGGAAACGGAACTTTGAATATCAGCTCCAACTATGCAACAGCCCTTAAGGCAAAGGATAATCTCATAATCTTAGGCGGAAAGATTAACATTGAATCTGTAGGAAAGGCCATCAAGGGAACCGACTCCGTTACCATTGAAAATGCGGAAATCACCATCAATGTAGAGGATGACGGTATCACTACAGACGGAGCCTTGGTCATCAACAGCGGAACCATTAAGATGGAGAAGGTTGGAGAAGGTCTGGAGGCTGTTACCATTGATATTAACGGCGGAACCATTGACATCGTGGCGAGCGATGATGGTATCAATGCCCGTGGCTTGATTGATGACAGCGCTACAGATGAGGAAAAAGAAGCTTACGGAGAGGAAAATCAGGCGGATACCTATTTCCGTATTACAGGCGGTACGGTAAATGTGACAGCAGGCGGAGATGGTATTGACTCCAACGGTCAGGTATATATCGAAGGCGGCAGCTTAAATGTTTCCGGACCTGCTTCCGGACCGGATGTAGCCTTAGACTATAACGGAAAGGCAACGATTACCGGCGGAACCTTTGTCAGCACCGGTGTGCAGGAAATGTTTGAATCCTTTGACAGCAGTTCCACACAGAATTTTATCAATGTGTTCTACTCTAGCGCGGTAAGTGGCGGAACAGAGATTAAGGTAACAGACAAGAGTGGAAATGTAGTGCTAAGCTATACACCGACCAACGATTTTACGGCAGTGATTCTTTCCTCTGACAAGCTTGTGACAGGAGAGAGCTATACGGTAAGTGCGGGAAGCAATAGCGAAGAAATCACGATTTCTGCCGGAGAAAATTCTATAGGAGAGCAAAGCGGCGGTATGGGCTTTGGCGGTGGAAACGGTACTACTCCAAGCGGAGCTGCCGGGGAAAATGGCGGTACTCCACCTAGCGGAAACGGCTCTATGGGACAGCCGCCTGAGAAGCCGACAGATGCCAATGGAAATTAACTGGCTATGCCGGAGCCACCAAGTAGTCAGGGAAGTAATAGTGAAAGCAACTAATATCGTTTAGGGAAATAAATACCCCCGAAATACTTTTAATCCAATACTTTGGAGAAAAAGTATTCCGGGGGTGCTTTTTAGAAAAGAATATAGACTGAAGAAGGGATGAAAAATGGTATTTCCTCGAATCAGTATATTCTCAAAGAAGAGCTATTTAGATAAGGTACTAAATCTTCGTTCTAAAGGAATTGACAATGCCGCGTATTGCGCCATAGCCAACTCCGGCTACTGGCCAAATAATCCAGCTGATATCCCAACGCCGTGTAATAAAGCTGTAGGCCAGATAAATAGCCGTTACCGAGCACCAGTAAATTTGCTCGACGGTTTCATTTTTGTGCTCATCCATCTTTTTCTCCCTTCTATAATCCCCTTGCTCTAAAAGCATATTCAAGGCATCCCAAATAATATTCGTTTTGACAATCAGAAACACGCCAACGGCCACAAAAAGCAGAAGGAAAGGCACGGCAAGAGCGGTATGGAGATTATCTTCTCCATAAATAATCATACTGATAAAGATGGGACTTGCCGAAATGATGCAAAGAAAAATACCTAAAATCATCTGAGAAGTATAAGTTCCCTGGTAACGGGATTTTTTCTCCTGCACCATACCATTTACCCCGTAAGCAGTATTCAGAAGCTCTTTTTCTATATAATGGAATCGATCCCCTTCAATGGAGTTTTTGATAAATAAGGCTACTCCTGCTCCTGCTAAAAGAAAGAGGAAGAGCACACCAATCCCGACTGCTTTTCCCTCTGATAGAGAAAGAAGAGAACTTTCCTGAAGAGTGCTTAAAACAATCAATAGGCTGGGGGAAAGGATACAAAGAAATACGCCCAGAGCAATCTGGGAAGCTGCTTGATTCTTGTGCGCGAGAAAGGCATTGGCTTCCTCCATGGAAACAGGAACTTCCTTTAAGGAAGATTCCGTATCAACCTTTGGGGCTTCTCCCGGACTGTCCAGCTCTATCTCATCCTTTAAGAGGTAATCCGTACTCACGGAAAAAACCTCGGACAACTTCAAAATCTTATTCATATCCGGAATGGACTGGGCGCTTTCCCATTTGGAAATGGACTGCCTGCTGACTTCCAGCTTTTCTGCCAGGTCTTCCTGAGACCAGCCATTTTTCTTTCGTAATTCAATAATCTTGTCTGCAAGTATCATACTCTACTCCTTCTCTTTTTTTAGGAAAATGTCTTTGATCGCTACGTTTTTACGTCTCTCATACTATCGAAAAATCCGGTTGCAGGGAAGAAAAAGGGCTTGTCAATTTGACAACCGGCGGTTGCAAAGCCTTGATTTTCCGTGGAAAAATAATATTTCGAAGAAAAGCTTCAGAATGGAGAAGTGTGATGACCGAATTGAAACAACCGTTTTGGGAAAACGAGATCCGATATGAGCTTGTCGGGTATTATTATATCCCGAACTTGACTTTAGTGGAAGAAGAAAGAAGGATCAGGCGCAGTCTTTGAACTCCTGCTTGCATGAGTTTGTAATTCACTTGATTTATTAAGAAAGGTATAGTACGATTGCATTACAAACAAATGCAGATTTAATGGAGGTGTGACTATGGCAAATGGATTACTTCAGCTTCGTATAGACGAAAACCTTCGGAAGGAAGCTTCCGATGTATATTCTCAGCTTGGCCTTGACTTGCCTACGGCAATCCGGATGTTCCTGACTCGTTCTGTGCAGGTGCGCGGCATTCCATTCAGCATGATCCTGCCGGAAGAGAACTATAAGGCGACGGCAGCTGTCGTTGCCATGAAGCGCATGAGCAGTGATGCGGAGAATGCCGGTGTAGCCGAAATGACGCTGGATGAAATCAATGCGGAGATCGAAGCCGTAAGGAATGGGAAATAACGTATGAAACTATATGCAGTGATAGATACCAATGTGCTGGTTTCCGCTCTTCTTCGCTGGGATTCCGTGCCCGGAGCGGTTCTGGAACAGGCTCTTGTGGGAAGCATTGTTCCTCTCCTCAGCGATGAAATCATGACTGAATACGAAGAAGTGCTGCGGCGGAAGAAATTCCCCTTTAAGGAAGAGGATATCCAAGCCGTGACAGATGGGATTCGGATGCGTGGTGTGTTCCTTGACCCGGAGAAGCTGGAGGAAAACCTGCCCGACCCGAAGGACGTAATCCTTTATGCGGTCACTATGGAAGCCAGAAAAGACAGTGACGCTTATCTGGTAACCGGGAACATCAAACATTTCCCCCTGAAGCCCTATGTGGTGACACCGAGGGAAATGCTAACGATCCTAGAGAATGGCGGAAAGTCACTCCCGGAGGAAGCAAATAATGATGAATGATGCGCTCATCAAAAGTTTTTGCAGACGCTGTCTGCAAAATTGGAGAGAGGTCGTAATTTTCTAAATATCTTCATTCTCTGAATCTCTACATTTCCAAAACCGATTCAATGCTGAGGCGCAAGGCAATTTCTCGGGAACCAATACCGAAGGAACGCATATCGTGTTCCTCTACATTTGCCAAAGAATCTCCGGTGTAGAGCAGACTACCCCATTGAATATCCCGCATCTTTGCCACGGCTGCCAGGGCGGAACACTCCATTTCCACAACGGTACAACCTTCCGACTTTCTATATTCCACCTTTTCTTTGGTTTCCCGGAAAAATCCGTCGGTGGACCAGGTAGTTACCTCTTCATAGGGCAAATGATGGGAACGAAGAACTTTTTCGATAGCCTTTCTTGGGGCTTCCTCTATGTCCACGAAGCGGGAGGGCGGAAGATAATGGTAGGAAGTGCCTTCGTCCCGCAGCGCCTTTTTCGGAACCAGAAAAAGGCCTTCCTCCTTATGAACCAATACACCGCAGGAACCACTGCTGATGACTTTCTTCACGCCATGGGCAATGAGCCAATCCAGAATTTGTGCGGCCGGGGCGGCACCTACAGGAGCCTGTACCAAGAGGAAGGGGATTCCATTTTCCTCCAATAAAAAAATGGGATATTGCATGGTGGCGGAGAGAAAATGGGTCAGTACCTTTCCGCCATGCTGTAAGGCATATTTTTCTATTGTGTCCTGTAAAAAGGCAAAAACGGCCCTC
>CAUSUG010000166.1:0-4888 GCA_963534765.1 uncultured Oribacterium sp. | reverse complement strand
TTTATAACATCGAAGTACAGAATTCATCTGCCGGAGCAATTCCTAAAAGGGCTCGTTATCATGCTGCACTTATGGATACACATACCCTAAAGAAGGGAGAAAAGTTTTCCAAATTACCGGAAAGCTATGTTATATTTATTACAGATAAAGATGTATTGGGAGAGGGAGAACAACTGTACCAGATCGAAAGAGTTATTAGAAAGTCCGGTAACTTATTTCGGGATGGCTCTCATATCCTTTATTTCAATACAGCAAGGCAAGATGATAATGCATTAGGAAAGCTGGCTAAAGACTTTAAAGAAGCCAATCCCAAAGAAATTCAGTCAGAAGTTTTGTCTCATAGAGTATCTTCTTTAAAGGAAGGTAAACTAGATCGGGAAGGAGAAAAGAAGATGAATGTTTTATTAGAGAAGTATAGAAAGAAAGCAGTGGAAGAAGGTATAGAGAAAGGTATCGAACAAGGTATACAACAAGGCCTTGAACAGGGGAAGAATCACTTAGCACTTTTGATTGGTCATCTACTGGAAACAGGGCGTATGGATGATCTTAAGAGAGTTTCTTACGATGAAGATTACCGGGAAAAGCTTCTCAAGGAGTTTGGGCTTTAAACGTTTACTAACTTTCGTTGAATAAAGTTTATAAACGTGACTTGAAAAAGATATATAATTCTCTTTAGCTTTGATTAATAGGCAACAAAAATTCTACAATGTAATCATTCGATTGCATTTGCATTTTAAATCCTATGTTGTTACACCGCGTCAAATGCTTGACATTATCTTAAAAGACGTTGATCTATAACCTTCTTTCTGGCATTTAATCAATGCACTCTTTCCTAGCTGATAAAAGTGTTAATTCGTGCTATACTATCCACAGAATATTTATTTTGTGGGGAAGAAAATGGAGTATCAGGATCAGAAACAGCATATTGAATTGATTGCTATGGGCGCCTCTACAGGAGGAACCGAAGCGCTGCTTGCCGTATTAAAGGAGTTGCCGGGAAATCTGCCGCCTATCGTCATTACCCAGCATATGCCTCCTGTTTTTACGGAAATGTATGCAGAGCGTTTGAATCGTCTATGCGCCATGGAGGTGCGGGAAGCAAAGGATGGAGACGAGCTCTATTCGGGACTTTGTCTTATTGCTCCCGGAGGTCTGCAAATGCGAGTTCACAAGGATGTTTTAGGAGCCAGAGTTTCCTGCACCGAGGAAGAGAAGGTTTCAGGGCATTGTCCTTCCGTAGATGTACTCTTCCGCTCCGTTGCTGAGCAATATGAGGCTTCCGCCATCGGCATTTTATTGACAGGCATGGGAAAGGATGGTGCAAAAGGGCTTTTGGCTATGCACGAGCAAGGTGCTTATACCCTGGGACAGGATGAAAAAAGCTCTGTGGTCTATGGAATGCCTATGGAAGCCTACAAGCTGGGGGCTGTAAGCCAGCAGGGAAATCTGGAACAGATTCCACAGTACCTATTACAAAGGCTACGTTTCAGCTAATACCGATTAGTAGGCATTTAAAGAGAGTTTTATCATCAGCCTTACAAGATGGTTCTATCATCATCGTTACAAGATGGTTCTATCATCAGCCTTACAGAATTTCACGGTGAAATTTCTCTGTAGAATTCTACAGAGGAATCAACGCACAATCCCCCTTATTTTGTTTGTTAAATATTAATATTTACAGTCAAAAAGAACAGGCTTTCTCTTTATAGCCTGTTCTTTTTTTGCCGATACATAAGTATAGAATGTTCCTCCTGAACCGGGAGGCCATGATTTTTTTGGAAATTTTTAGGATGATTTGTATATATTTAGGGAGATAACATGGGGTTCATCGGAACAGGATTAAGTAAATTAGGGGCAGCCAGTGCCCAGCAGCTTGGAATCGCAGCGGCCGCATCTCTTTCCGTGATGGCAGTCAGCTTTTCCGCCATTGCCTATCAGGGATATGTAACGGAAAAAAAGCAGGAGCAAGCACATAAGAAAAGCACTCTCACCGCTGAAAGTCGTTTTCAAGAGGTTTTTTATAACGGAAATTATGAGCAGGCACCTGCCGTATTAGGGGAAAATGAAATTGCCGGCGCAGTAAGTGACGGAGAAGGTAGCGGAGACAGAGCCGTACCTGCTGAGGGAAGTGCCGACAATAATAACACTGGTGGCGGTCAGGGAGGTTCCGACTCCACTGCATTTTCCGCTAATACAGACGAAAGCAGTCCTGCAGAAGCGACTACAGCAAATGCAGAAAGCACAGGTGCTACAGAAGCTGAATCTACAACAGAAGAAAGTACGGAAACGATTACGGAAATTGTAGACGGACAGAACAAAAAAACGGTAAAAAATAACATTCAGGAAAGTATTGCCCCTGCCCAGGAAGCAAGCTCTGAAAATGTAGAAAATACTGCTGCGGCGGCAAATGCCGCAAAGCCTGTGGCAGATTTAAACACCCCGGAAACAGTGGAGGAATCTGCAGCGGACGTCAGCAATGTTGGCGGTCTTCCCGTAAAGTCCGATTCTTTTTCCCAGTTTTACGGAAGTTCTACCTTTAATGATTACAATGTTTTCTTAGATACCGCTATGGGACCAATGTCCTACTATAACCAGCATGACAGTCATTGGGCAAAATATCTTTACGGCGGGCAGGACTCTATCAGTAAATACGGCTGCGGACCAACTACCGTAGCAATGATTGTGTCTTCCTTCGGAAATGTAAATGGAAGCATTACCCCGAAAGAAATGGCGGAATGGTCTTCTCATTATAAGTTCTATGCTCCTCAAAGCGGTTCTTATCATGACTATATCCCCTCTGCCCTCTCCGCCTTTGATTTAATGGTGGATTCGGTACAGGAAAGAACCCCGGCAAAGGTAGCTGAGCTTTTAAACAGCGGACATATTCTGGTAGCATTGATGGGTAAGGGTGCATTAACTAATGGCGGACATTTCGTAATTATTACTAAGCAAAATCCAAACGGTACCGTATCTATCGCAGATCCCAACAGCTATAAGAAAACCCAGCAGGAATGGGATCCGGCACAGATAATGCGAGAATTAAAGAAGAACTACGACGGTGGCGGACCACTTTGGGCCGTAAGCAGTCCGAGAAATTACGGAAGATAATACAATAGGTCTGAAATCGGGACACACGCGGATGATCCCTGATTTCAGACCTATTTCTTTGAAAAAATAATTATCTCAGCTTATACCGCTTTATATCACTTTATCTCGCTTTATCTTTAAACATATTCAAAATCTTCCACTGCCTTAAACCAGCTCGTTCTTCCTGCATGGAAGATAAAGGCTAAAATGGCAATAACAAGATAGCCTATTGCATATTGCGTAGTGGGATAGAACCCAAGAGACGCCCTATGGATAAAGCCGAAACAGGAAAGCACAAATCCAACGAGAGCTGTTATGCCCACCTTATCCAGTCTCTTGTCGATAACAAAGGTAACCATGGTTCCCAAGAGAATTCCGATAATGATGGCTCCTGACTTGCTTGCCGGAACGCCGTTCCACATCACACCGGCATCTTTAATCATTTGTGTAATCTCCGCATCATACTCGTTAAAGCCGGAGGCTTGAATCGCAGTTTGCAGGTTGGCAAGGCTTAGTGCTCCTGTAATCTGGCTATACATATAGTCGGCAACGGGAGGAACCATTGCCACTGCTATTGCTGCATAATGCTTTTTATCATTGTCCTTAAAGGCCTGGGCCACCATAACCACTGCACACCAAAGGAAGGTGATGGCACAAACTGCCGGGGGCACCACACTGTTTAAGAAAGTAAAGAGTCCAAAGACTCCTGCTGCCCCTAGAATCGCTCCGGAAATTACAGAATAACCTATGCCTGCCTCAGACTTCTTAAGTCCTGCATGTCCCAGCCAAACCGTATTGGGAATCACGCCTCCACAAAGGGCGGAAAGCATGGTGCAAATTCCGTCTGCAAACTGAGCTTCTCGAACATTGTAATTGTCTCCTGCCGCATTGGAAGCCTCCACATTATCCAAGGTCTCAATAAAGTTATAAATCTCCACCGGAATAATAATCGTTAAATAAGGCGCCACAATGGCAAAGCCGTTAATCAGGTGCTCAATACTGTTGATTGGATTGGGAATATAGAAGCCTATCCCGCTAAAATCCGGTTGAATTCTGCCAAGACAAAGAGCATAGATGATTCCTCCCACAATCGCTATTACAAGAGGCGGAATCTGCTTCGGGAACATATAGCCCCCAAACAAGCCCAGTGCCGCCACAAAAAGTACCGGAAGGCCGATGAGAGGATCTCCCAGAATATCAAAAACGCCTTGGGTTGCCATCCAGATAAATCCGATGCCGGCAACTGTACCGAGAAGAGCCGCTCTTGGAATTCTCTTCTTTAACCAGGGACCGATAATGCCGCCACAAAATTCCACAAATCCGCCGATAAAACAAGCCGCCACTCCCGCAGACCAGGCCATCTCCGGATCTCCCAAAGCGTAGTGCAAAGGCATAATTACCCCATAGAGAAAAACAAACATAGCCGGAGTGGAAACTCCTGAGGGAAGGGCAGTCACATCCGCTCTCCCCTCCTTTTGAGATAATCTTCTTGCCATAAAGGCATAATAAAAGCATCCCAGCATAAGACCTATAGACATTCCCGGAATAACTGCACCGAAAACGATTTTATCTGGCCATTTCAACACGCCTGACAGTGTTGCAATAACAATAAGATAATTCACAATGTTGTTAGTGACAAGGTAAGTAATTCCGCCAATATCCCCTCTTCTAAACCATGGTACCAAAGCCTGATTTTTGTCCATTTCTTTCTCCCATTATCTAAGTTCATTCAGTTCCACAAGACAGATTCATTACAACAAAACATCATCTAATTCCATAAGACAAACTCATTACGGCAAAG
>CAUSUG010000165.1:0-4926 GCA_963534765.1 uncultured Oribacterium sp. | reverse complement strand
TCTTAAACTCGGCGAGTTCTCTTGCTATTTTACGGATTCTTAAATTTTTGAGCTCTTTTTCACTTTTTTCTAAAGCAGTCCCATGACCTTATGCAGACTCTCAAAGGCAAATGCTATAAAGTCCTTCATCTTATCCGTAATGGGAATCAAAAGGAAGTAAAGCATGGAAAAACCCAGAATGATTTTCAGCTGGAAGTTCACCGCGAAAATATTAATCTGTGGAATAATACGCATAAGGATTCCCAAAGCAATCTCTGACATCAGCTCCAAGCCCATAATCGGGAAGGCCAGCTCCAAGCCCATCTTCATGGAAGCCACAAAGAGGGAAAGCATCAGCTTCGGCATCAATAAAAGCTTGATGGAAATTCCTCCAAAGGGATGGGTGTCAATGGTTTGAAACAAAAGCTCTAAAAACCGCAGATGCCCGTCCATGGAAAAAAATAAAAGCATCATAAAACCGTAGAACAATCCCGTACTCACTGTAGCCTGGGAACCGCTTTGAGGGTCGAAAACCTGGGCCATGTTTAAGCCCATGGAAAAGTCCATAATGGATGTGGCAAAACGCAGGCAGGTAAAGGCCAGCTCCATGGCAAAGCCCAGACAGAAACCTACGAAAAGCTCCTTTAAAAGCATAAAGCCATACTCCAGAATACTTCCCGGCATATGCTGAAGCTCTCCGCCGATATGCACATAGCAAATGGCGGAAAGCATGAAAATCAAAGCCGCCCTGGCACGACGGGGATAATCCGTTCTTCCAAAGACAGGATTAAAGGCAATGGCTCCTGTCATTCGCATGACAATAAAGGAAAATAAGACCAGCATATTATCCTCCTGCCACCATTTTCATAATCATGGTAAAGAAATCCTGCATGGTCTTTAAGAGGGTTCCTCCCAAAACCGTCATCATGATAATAATGGCAATAAGCTTCGGGACAAAGGTCAGGGTCTGCTCATTGATGGAGGTTGCCGCCTGAAAGATGGCAATCACGATACCCAAAATCATGCTCACCAAAAGGAAGGGCATGGCAATCCTTAGGGACAGCATAAAGGTTTGGTTCATAATATCTAAAATTTCCGCACTATCCAGCATTTTCTTCCCCTTTCCCTATCGGAAACTGTTGACCACACTGGAAAAAAGCAGGTTCCATCCATCTACGGTGATAAAAAGCAAAAGCTTAAAGGGCATAGACACCATGGCCGGAGGTAACATTACCATACCCATAGCCATCAGGGTTGTGGATACTACCACGTCAATTAAGAGGAAGGGCAGATAAATCAAAAAGCCGGCAGTAAAGCCTCTTTTCAGCTCCGAAGTCATAAATGCGGGAGTCACCACGGTTAATGGATAGTCCTTCGGATCCTTTTGCAGCTCCACCTTACTCATGGATACAAAACGATCCAATGTGGCCTTTTCCGTATTCCGGAGCATAAACTCCTTCATATCCTTCCCCATAATATTTAAAGCTTCTTCTTGAGTGACCGTCCCCTTCTTATAAGGTTCATAAGCCTCCGTATTAATTTTGTTCAAGGTGGGGCTCATGATGTAGAGGGTCAAAAAGAAAGCAATCCCCGCCAAAACCATGTTGGGAGGCGTTTGCTGAACACCCATAGCATTTCTGGTAAAGGATAAAATGATGATGATTCTGGTAAAGGAAGTCATCATAATCACAATAGAAGGCAGTAAAGCCACAAGGGTTAATAAGTAGATCAGTTCCAGGGTAGGAACGGAACCTCCATTTAATCCTGACAATAATTCATTCATCCTTATACCTCACTATCCAAATCGGAAGCGGAAACGTTCTCCTCTTCCCCATTCCATGCGCCGGCATTCTTTACTTCATTCTTTCTTTGCAGCTTCTTCTGTAAAAGCTTTGCCCCTTCCTTTTGAAATACGGAAAGAAAGCTTTCTCCGTTCCCTAAGGGATTCTCTCCCTCATAGTCCTCCTGTAATTCGGTAATGAGTCTCATTCCTTCAGGTCCTGACGCCACAAGGAGACAGCGGTTCTCCTTCTCTAAACGAAGGATAAACAGCTGTCTGTCCTGAGATACCTGTATATGGTCAACCACTTGCATGTATCGACTTTTTTGGAACATTCTTCCGTACTTTCCGATAAAACGATGTAGAGCCCAAGCTCCTAAAAGGAAGAGACAGAAGAGTAAAAAACCGGACACAAGGGAGATGATATCCTGTTGAAACATTATAGGCTCTCCTGATTAATGTCTTTCTTCAAAATCTCGGTGATACGAATACCGAAGTTTTCTTCTACAACTACGATGTCTCCTCTGGCAATACACTCTCCGTTTACGTAGAGGTCTGCCTGCTCTCCTGCCATCTTGTCCAGAACCACCAGAGAACCCTGGGTAAAGTCCAAGATATCCTTTACCAGCTTTCTGGTCCTTCCGATTTCTACGGAAATCTCTAAAGGTACCTTCATCAGCATTTCTCTGTTGTCAGGATTTTCTCCTGCTTCTCCACCCTCATTCTCGAATTCTCTGGAATTTAAAGGTTTAATCAGAGATGGCTCGGAAGATTTCGCTTCCTTATTCTTTCCTCCCTGAATATCCCGAATCAGCTCCAGCATCTGGGTCTGAGACTGTTGCATCTGGTTTAAAAGCTGCAAGGTGAGAGGATCCTGATAAGCCACACCCTGAGGCATAGCCATCATCTGGGGAGCCATCTGAGCCGGTGCAGGCTGTGGAGCCGCTGCAGGCTGTGGTGCAGGTGCAGCCGGTTCTGCAACCGGTGCAGGTGTCGGTGCTGCCGCTACCGGTTCCGGAGCAGCTGCCGGCTCTGCTGCAGGAGCCGGGGCCGCTTCAGAGGCTCCCTCTCCGTTTTGCTCTGCCAGTAAGCTGGCCAGTAAAGCATCCGCCGTTGCCTGGTCAATAGGACCGGACTTTGCCGGCATAGGAACTTCCTCTGCCGCAGGTGCTTCCGCTACTTCTGCAGCCGGCGCTTCCGCTGCAGGCTCTTCTACTTGAGGCGATACAGCTTCCTCACTACTGGCAACCACCTCATCATCTTCCTCTTCTCCCATACCAAACTGGGCGGTAAAGGGCTTCAAAAGCTTCTTTACCAAATCCACAGACATGATATTTAAGAATTCACTCTTTAAGTTATCTTCGATTTCCAGGGTGAAGCGGATAACAACATTCTCTTCATTCCCTTCGAAATACTTGTCTTTAAATGCAGCGCCGTCTGTGATTTCGTAAGAAATGGGGGTAGAAATATCTACGGTTGTTCCCAGGAACTCAGAAAGAGCGGTAGCCGAAGCTCCCATCATCTGGTTCATTGCCTCACGAATCGCACTGGCGTTGATTTCGTCCATGACGAATTCATCTTCCGGAATCTCTGAACCCATCATCATGGAAACGATGATACGAACGTCGTTCCGGGAAAACATCATGATGTTTCTGCCATCAATTCCTTGAACGTATGCAATTTCAACTCCTATTGCCGGCTCTAATTCCCGAAACTCAAAGTTTTCTTTGTTTTTCACCTGCACAACAGGAGTAGTAATATTAACTTTAGTGCCAAGAAGAGTGGATATTGCCGTTGCTGACGCCCCAAGGCTGATATTCATAATCTCGCCTATGGCATCGATTTCCATTTCATTGAAGCTATTCGCACCCATCTAACTTACTCCTTTAATTCTCAGTTTCCTGTTCCTATCGCCCCTTCTTACTTACCGATGTCCAGCGCTCTTTGTGCCATGGTTTTCATGGCGTTCAAAGCGGTAACATTGGCTTCATAAGAACGAGTGGCAGACATGGAGTCCACCGTCTCCTTCAAAATATCCACATTGGGGTAGTTTACATAGCCCTGCGCATCCGCATCAGGATGATTGGGGTTATATACCCTCTTCATCTCCCGATCATCGGTAATGACACCCTGAACACGAACTCCCGCATGCTGTCCCCGGAAGCCCTTGCCATTTTGCGCATTTCGAAGGGCCTGCTGGAAGGAGCGTTCTCCAAAGCTTTCCAGCACTACATCTTTTCTCTTGTATGCACCGCCTGCTTCGGTTCTGGTGGTATCCACATTGGCAATATTCTCTGCCGCAATGTCCATTCTGACTCTCTGAGCGCTCATCCCTGATGCACTAATATCGAATGAATTTAAAAATGACATTTTCTTCCTCTGCTCCTACTCTTTTTTAGCCGCCCAAGATGTTCTTAACGGTGGAGGTAATTCTCTCCGCATTAAAGGGCTTTACAACGAAGTCCTTTGCTCCGGACTTAATTGCATCCACTACCATGCTCTCCTGTCCCATCGCGGTGCACATTACAACCTTCGCATCAGGATGTGCTTCTCTGATCTTCTTCAGAGCCTGCAATCCATCCATGTTGGGCATGGTAATGTCCATGATCACAAGATCAGGATTCTCTTCTTCAAACTTCTTTACTGCTTCCATGCCATCCTGTGCTTCCACGAAGGTGCAATCAGCAAAGCCGCCCTTTGTAAGGGAGTTCTTCACCATCATTCGCATGAACGCTGCATCATCTACTAACAAAATCTTTGCCATCTTCGTTTCTCCTATCCTTATTCTAAGCTTTTTTTATATCTCTATGACAGTTTCCTGCCTTAAGACCAGTTTATTCCTCATCATCATCCAGAGAAGGCTCCGGATCCAGTAAATCCTGAATGTCTTGTGCCATCACATTCATCGGTGAAATTTCTTCTTCCGGAATTTCTTCCGTTTCCGCTTCCTTTGCTACCGCATCGGAAAGCGCTTCCATCGCCTTATCTTCCTTTTGGATGATTCGGTCTTCAATCCGAATGGCAATGTTTTTCTTATATACTCCCATCTTTCCGGTAAACCAGGGCTGTCTTCCTACATAGAGCTTTACAGCGGAATTCTTCGCCTTGTTTAGGTCGATGACATCCCCCACCTTCAGGTGATAGAGATCTTCGATGTCCAGCTTGAC
>CAUSUG010000164.1:0-5036 GCA_963534765.1 uncultured Oribacterium sp. | reverse complement strand
GCTATACCATTTATTGGCTTCTTACTCTTAATCTAATGTTATGAATGAAATTATAGAAAAACAGAAAAAACCTTAAATCACCGCCTTATCCAAGAGGAAATCAATCAGATTGATATGCAAAACGCCATAATCATCATACCAACGTTTTCCTATGTCTCTTCGCACCAAAATTTTGGGAAAGGAATCGCCGATAAGCGAAAACGGTCTAAGCTCTATCTCCGTCTTTTCTTCTGTAGGCATAGCGTAGGCGGATTGAATATACGTTCTCTTGCCGCCGGAATTTACCACAAAGTCAATCTCACAAGCTGTTCGAACGGAATTTCCTTTTTCATTCTTCTCTCTGGCATATACTACCCCCACATCCACGGAAAACTGTCTTACCATCAATTCGTTATAGAGAATGTTTTCCATGATATGAGTCATCTCCTGTTGTCGAAAACCGATTCTCGCATTTCGTAAACCGATATCTTCACTGTAATATTTATTTGGTGAGTCAAAGTAAGCTTTTCCCTTCACATCGTAGCGTTTACTTTCCGAGAAGAGAAAGGCATCCTCCAAGTGTCCGATATACGCTCGAATGGTGTTCGGGGAGACGGAAATGCCTTGCTTGGATTGCAAGGTATTGGCCAGCTTTGCCGGATTCGTTAGAGAACCGATGGAAGAACAGAGCAGATCCAAAATCTGCTCCAGAATATCCTGTCTTTCGATTTTCTTTCGCTCCACAATATCCTTGATATACACCTCCGAAAAGAGGGATTTTAGGTAGTTCATCTTTGCAAGTTCATTTGGTCTGGATAAGATTAAGGGCATTCCCCCATAAAAAGCATAGTCATCAAAAGCTTCATTTTTATCCCCTCCTACTGCAGAATAGTACTCCGAAAAGCTTAAGGGATGAACTCGAATTTCATCACTTCTCCCCCGAAACTCCGTAAGAATATCACTGGAAATCATCTTGGAATTGCTTCCCGTCACATACACATCCAGATTTGGAATGGAGCGTAAATCATTCAAGGCATCATAGAAGCTAATCTTCTTCCCCTCCAGATTGTAGGGATTCGGTACTTCATCCGACATCTGGATTTCATCAATAAAAAGATAGTGTTCCTCTGTTGTTCCGGAAAGCTTCTCTCTAACAAAGGAACTTAAGTGAAGTGGATCTCTAAATTGAATGTCTTTCGCCAAATCCAGTTCAATGCTGATGATCTGCTCTTCCTTCACCTGATGATTCAACAAATAATCTTTATATAGCTTCTTCAACAAATAGGACTTTCCGCATCGTCTGATTCCGGTAATCACTTTAACCAAGCCGTCAAAGCGATAGGATATAAGCTGTTTTAAATAGCTATCTCTTTGGATTTCCATAAGCTCTCTCCTTAATTGAATTTTATTGCCTCAAAAGGCTTCTATATTCAATATAATAACTTCTATTCGACTCTTATACAAGATACTTTCTGCCAAGCTGCTAGGAAGATTCTACCGACTTCTCCGGAACATATCTTGCTTTCCTCCCTATATAGAACTTCTTACTTTTTCTTCCTGAAAGCCATTGCCCCGCCCTCTCTTCCGTGTTACACTTACACAGGCTTATGCGAGTTTTTACTTGCAAAAAATTCAAGAGAAAGGAAGGAAAATGCAAATGAAAAGCGGCGACGACACGGATCCTAGTACTTATGATATTTCCATGGGGCAGGAATTTGTGAATTTCTATCAATCCTTCCTTCTGATCGGATAAATCGTGAAAATATCATAAGTTCTTTTCCCTGTGTCCATAGTTTTTTTGGGAAGGAGCTTACATGAACGAAGAAGAGAGAGTTTTACAGGATTACCAGCAGGAAATTCTGGATATTTTGCGGGGGCAGGATGATCCCGCAGTGAAGAAAGAGCGTTTGGAAGACTACCATGCCAATGATATGGCCTCCTGTCTTCCGGAGCTGACAAAAGAAGAACGGGAAGTTTTCTATTCCTTGTTGGATATGGAAAGCCTTGCGGAAATGATGGAATACGCAGAGGATGCAGGGCAATATCTGGAAGAAATGGATGCGCAAAAGGCTGCCGACATTCTGGTAAAGATGGAGCCGGATGATGCGGTTGACCTTTTAAAGGAGACCGAGCCGGATATCAAGAAGGCTTGGATTTCTCGCATGCCTTTGGAGAATCGAAAAGAATTGCAGTCCTTGGCATCCTATAGCGAGGACTTGATCGGTTCCCGTATGACCACTAATTTCGTTTCCCTGGAAAGTAACCTGAACATTCGGGAAGCTATGCGTTCCTTGATTGATCAGGCTGCAGAGCATGACAATATTTCCACCCTTTATGTGGTGGATGAAAATGAATCCTATTACGGTGCTGTGGATTTAAAGGATATCATTATCGCCAGAAAGGATACCAAGCTTGAAGACATTACCGAAACTGCCTACCCCTTTGTCTATGCGGATGAACGGATTGAGGATTGCTTGGAAAAAATCAAGGCTTACTCTGAAAACTCTATTCCGGTACTGGGAGAGGACAAGGAAATTCTCGGTGTTATCACTGCTCAGGATATATTAGAGGTTTCCGATGACGAGATGGCGGAAGACTACGCTAAGTTGGGAGGTCTTTCTGCAGAAGAGGATTTAAATGAACCTGTTGTGGATAGTGTGAAGAAACGTCTTCCCTGGTTGATTATGCTTCTGTTTCTGGGACTTTTGGTTTCCACCGTTGTTGGACTTTTCGAAACTGTGGTGGCGCAGCTCACCATCGTCATGGCCTTCCAATCCCTGATTTTGGATATGGCGGGAAATGTAGGAACCCAGTCACTTGCGGTAACCATCCGTGTCTTAATGGATGAGCAATTAAAGGCCGGAGACAAGCTGAAGCTGCTTGTAAAGGAAATGAGTATCGGCGGCATTAACGGATTGGTCTTGGGATTTTTCTCCTTAGTGGGAATCGGGGCTTATATCTACTTCTTTAAGCATATGCCCCTCCATGTCTCTATCGGAATCGCCTTCTGTATCGGTGTTTCCCTATTACTGGCTATGGTGATTTCCTCCTTTGTGGGAACCATCGTCCCCATCTTCTTTAAGAAGATTGGCGTAGACCCGGCGGCAGCCTCCGGCCCATTGATTACTACCATCAATGACCTGGTGGGAGTGGTAAGCTATTACGGACTGACATGGCTATTAATTTTGGAAATCATGCAGATTAAGGTTGCATAATGAAAAATAAAAAGAAGAATAGAGATTAAAAGATATATATTCCTGCTTTTCCGCAGTATAGCTTTGTACACGGGGCACGCTCCCGCTAACTTCGCCTTCGTAAGGGTACTAAGCTTCAAGCTTCGTTTCACTCGCTTTCAGCAAGTACCCACGGGCTCAGATTACCCCGTATCACAAAGCTATACTGCGGAAAAGCTTATAAGATAACTTCTCTTAATCTCATTCTTCTTTTTATTTTCCCCCAAATAGGGACAAGCCAAAAGCAAAGAATAAAAAACAATATCTGCGATATGCAGCACAAATCAAAAAATGCACCTTAATTCTGCATGATTTTGTTAATTTACTGCGAATCATCTTACTTTTGATAGTAGTAAAGAATAAACCTCCGCTTCTGGAAACTCCTTGCCGGTCCATAACCGGAAGGACTCCGCCCCTTGATAAAAGAGCATGGGTAAGCCGTTCATACAAGGTAATCCCTGTTCTTTTGCCTGCTGTAAAAACTTCGTTTCCAAGGGATGGTAAATGCAATCTGCCACAAAAAGCCCCTTATAAAGCCAGCGACTATCCTCTACCAGGGAACGATCCTCTTTCATACCTACGGAACTGGCATTCACCAGGATATCACTGCTTCCACAGGCTTCTTCCAAGTCCTTTTCCAGACTTTTTAAGGAAATCTTTCTTCCGGACTCCTTTTCACAACGTTCTACAAAGTCCTCATACTTTCCCTTACTTTCTTCTCGCACCAGCACTTCTATTTCCGAAAGCTCCGTGCCGATGCCATAGCTAAGGATAGCCTTTCCGGCACCGCCCAGCCCCAAAAGGCTTAGCTTCTTTCCTTTTAAGGCAAGCCCCTTTGCTTCCAAGCCCCGAAAAAAGCCTTTACCATCGGTACTATGTCCCTCAATTTCTCCATTTTCCCGGAAAACCAAGGTATTTACCGAATGGGCAAGTCTTGCTTCCTTGGAAATGCTGTCACAAAGGGGAATCACCGCTTCCTTTAAGGGCATGGTGAGATTACAGCCCTGTAGCTTCATTTTCCGGAAAACGGGTAATGCGCCCGGTAAATCCTCCTTTTGTAAATCAAAGGCCAGGTAACGGGCATTGATTCCCAGCAAGCGGAAGGCTTCGTTATGCATGGCAGGAGAAAGGCTATGCTCCACCGGACTGCCCAAAAGACCGAAAAGCCCGGTTCTGCCGTCAATTTCCCAACATTTTTCTTCTCTACAAGCACTCATTGGCTCCCACTTTCTCCTTCTTCCTCTTCTTTTATCTGCTATCTTCTTGTATCTCATTTTATATCTTGCTTTATCTTCTTCGTTCGTCCTTTACCTTCTTTTATCTTCCCTGTTCTTCCTTTAGCTTTTTTGCTCTCTCTTCATAGCTTTTATTGTCCAAATGCAGTTTAGCCCAGAGAAAGAGATGCAATATCGTCATTCCGAAAATGCAGTATAACCCGAAAACCTTCGCCAAAAGCACCGCAGACAAAACCCCGGAAGCAAAGGCAAGAATCATCATGCCGTGTCTCTTCGCAAGGCGTGCGGATTCTTCATTTTTGAAAAATACAGCCTGCGTAAGATGACTTCCCATTTGCCGAATATGATTGGTGCAGAAGGTTGTGGCCATGGGAATTCCCTCCGCTTTTCGGAAAATATTGAACTGCATGGCACAGATAAAGCTTAAGCTTAATTGACATAACTGATCCGGCCAACTCGCCGGCATCAGCCCCACAAGGAAACAAACCAGCGACTCAAAAAGGAGAATTTTCTCTTCAAAATCTCTCTTCTTTAGATTTTTATGGTTTTGCCCAATATACTCCGATAAAATCACACCTACCATATAGGC